>JBBJOE010000123.1:0-7389 GCA_037721765.1 Thermomicrobiales bacterium | reverse complement strand
AGGGAAGAGGGGAGAGCACGCCCATCGACGACCGTCGTTCGAGATGTGCCATCGCCTGCCGGGCGATCGTTCATCCGCCCGTTCGACGTGGACGGACACGATGGACGTGCGGCGTGCCCGGGCATGGCTCCGTGACCGTACAGGCGGACCAGCCGGGCGAACGATCCCTCGATTAGCCGATGGTCCGGTTAAACCGGTCGATGGCATTGGTGAGTTCGGCCAGGACGGCCTCGCGCTCGTCCTCGGCGGCCCCGATCACGCAGCCCCGGATGTGGTCCTCCAGCACCAGCAGCCCGGTCGCCCGGGTGGCCGCGATGATCGAGGAGAGCTGGGTCATCACGTCGATGCAGTACTGATCGCCCTCGATCATCCGCTGCACGCCCCGCACCTGTCCCTCGATCCGCCGCAGGCGGGTCAGGATCTTATCCTTATCATCTTGATACGACGTCGTCCGCCGCGTGGGTGGCGCCGTCTGCCGTCCGGCCAAGAGGTCGGTCTCCGGCCCGTCGATCGGTGCCTGAAGGGAGGCGAGTCGCGCGTCCGTGGTGTCGGTGGCGGTCATGGGGAACACCTTTGCGTCCGGGCCGAGTGGCACGCGGCATGGGTCGGTCGGGAGATGGGCAGAGCCGAGTCCAGAGCGGAGCCAATCCTACCCCCGCCCGCCTCGATCGGACAACGCGACCGCCCCGCGGCGGGACCGGATCGGACACGACGGCGGGACGATGGCCGGCCCATTCAACACGTGGGCACGGTGACGGGAACCGACCGCACGCCCCGACCCTGACCGCCTTCTCCCCCTCATCACCATGGACAGGGACCGGACGATCTCCTATACTTGCCCATGATACCCAGAGGGGGTATACGAATCAACCTGGAAATGATCCCTATGGCTACCGCTCCGACCCAGCACCGCGAGGACCACCGGACATCCGCCGGGCCGGCCATGGCCCCGCCGGCGGAACTCACGTTCGCCGTCGAGGGTATGACCTGCGCCTCCTGCGTGCGGCGGGTCGAGCGTGCCCTGGGCAAGGTGTCCGGCGTTGCCGAGGCTTCGGTCAACCTGGCCACCGAACGAGCCCGGGTCCGCTACGACGCGTCCGTCGTCGCCCCGGCCGACCTCACCGGCGCCGTCCAGCGGGCGGGCTACGGGGTCGGCGCCGTGTCGGCCACCAGGACCCCGACCCCGGTCCCGATGGTGTCCCCGGCTCCGGCCCTGGACCCGGTCGCGCCCGGCGCCCCGTTGGGCGATGCCAGCCTTTCCACCATGCCGACCGACATCGGGGATGGCTCCACGCCGGGTGTGGGCGCCGGACCGGCGACCGCCGAGGTGACCCTGCCGATCACCGGGATGACGTGCGCCTCATGCGTCCGCCGCGTCGAGCGGGCCCTTACCAAGACCGGCGGCGTCTCGGGAGCCAGCGTCAACCTGGCCACCGAACGAGCCACCGTCGCCTACGACCCGGCGATGGTCTCGGTCATCGACCTGGGCCAGGCCGTCGAGCGGGCCGGGTACGGCCTGGGCCCCGCTCCCGATGGCGGCATGGTCCCGACGATCCCGTCCGCCACCGAGTCCCCGACGTCGGGGACGACCCCGGCGGCGACTGGTGCGTCGGAGGGGACTCCCGATGCCCCGGACGCCCGGGAACTCGGCCGGGAGCGGGAGATCGCCGACCTGCGCCGCAAGTCCCTCGTCAGCCTGGCCATCGGCCTGGTGATGATGGGCCTGATGTACGTCCCCGTCGGCGTCTCGATGCGGACGCTGGCCCCGCTCCTCCTGATCGCCGCGGCCCTCGTCCAATTCTGGGCCGGGCGCGTCTTCTACCGCGCCGCCTGGGCCGCCGCCCGCCACGGCAGTACCAACATGAACACGCTGGTCGCCGTCGGCACCAGCGTCGCCTTCGGCTACAGCGCCTTCGTCACCCTCTGGCCGGACCTGGCCGGGCGGTGGGGGTTCGCCGGCGATCTCTACTATGAGTCGGCCGTGATCATCATCGCCCTGATCCTGATGGGACGCTGGCTGGAGGCTCGCGCCAAGGCCAGGACCGGCGCCGCGATCCGGGCCCTGATGGGCCTCCAGGCCAAGACCGCCCGGGTGATCCGCGACGGCGTCGAGACCGACGTCCCGGTCGAGGCGGTGGTCGCCGGCGACCTGGTCCGTGTCCGGCCGGGGGAGAAGGTGCCCGTCGACGGCGAGATCGTCGAGGGCCGTTCCGACCTCGACGAGAGCATGGTCACCGGCGAGAGCCTGCCCGTCTCCAAGGGGCCGGGCGAGGCCGTGATCGGATCCACCATCAACGCCAGCGGCGGGTTCGTCTTCCGGGCCACCAAGGTCGGCCAGGACACCACCCTGGCCCAGATCGTCCGCCTGGTCGAGGAGGCCCAGGGCTCCAAGGCCCCGATCCAGCGGCTGGCCGACCTCATCTCCGGCTACTTCGTGCCGGCCGTCCTGGTCATCGCCGCCCTGACCTTCGCCGGCTGGCTGCTGGTCGGTCCCGAGCCCCGCCTGACCTACGCGATCGGCGCCACGATCGCCGTATTGATCATCGCCTGCCCCTGCGCCCTGGGACTGGCCGCCCCGGCCGCGATCATGGTCGGCACCGGCAAGGCCGCCGAGTACGGCATCTTGATCCGGGGCGGGGAAGCCCTGGAGAGCGCCCGCCGGATCACCGCGATCGTCCTGGACAAGACCGGCACGATCACCCGGGGCAAGCCCGCCGTGACGGCGGTAGTCCCGGCCCCCGGGGTCGCGGCCGGCGACCTGCTCCGCCTGGCGGCGGCGGTCGAGGTGGGCTCCGAGCATCCCCTCGGCGCCGCGATCGTGGCCCGGGCCCGCGAGGTCTCGCCGGGACTGCCGGCGGTGACCGACTTCCGCTCGATCACCGGCCGGGGCGTCGAGGGCCAAGTCGAGGACCGGACCGTCCGGATCGGCAACCGGGCCCTGATGACCGAGGCCGGCATTCCGGAGCCGGCGCTGACCGCTCTGGACGCCGAATCCGACCGCCTCGCCGCGACCGGGGCCACCCCGGTCCTGGTCGCCGCCGGGGATCGTCTCCTGGGCCTGCTCGCGATCTCCGACCCGCTCAAGCCGGAATCGCCCGAGGCCGTGGCCCAGTTCACCGCCCTGGGTCTCGATGTCTGGCTGCTGACCGGCGACAACCCGGCCACGGCGCGGGCCATCGCCGCCCGGGCCGGGATCGCCGCCGACCGCGTCCTGGCCGGGGTCTTGCCCGCCGGCAAGGCCGAGACCATCCGCGATCTCCAGGCAGCCGGGGCCGTGGTGGCGATGGTCGGCGACGGCATCAACGACGCCCCGGCCCTGGCCCAGGCCGACCTGGGCATCGCCATCGGCACCGGCACCGACGTGGCCATCGCCGCCTCCGACATCACCCTGGTCGGGGGCGATCCCCGCGGCGTCGTCACCGCCATCGCCCTCTCCCGGCGCACGGTCGGCACGATCAAGCAGGGCCTGTTCTGGGCCTTCGCCTACAACGTGCTGCTGATCCCCGTCGCCATCGGCGCCCTCTACCCCGCCTACGGCATCCTGCTCGACCCCGTCCTCGCCGCCGCCGCGATGGCGATGAGCAGCGTCAGCGTGCTGACCAACGCCCTCCGCCTGCGCGGTTTCCGGCCGCCGGAGAACGCCGCCCGCATCCTCCGGCCGAGCCTCCGTTCCCGCGTCTCCGAGGTCGCCTACCTCGGTGGTGTGGCCCTGGTCGCCCTGGCCGTCGGCGTCGCCGCCATTGCCCTGGTCCCGGAGGGCAGTCACGCCCAGATGGAGACCGGTGCCGCGGGAGACGCCGGGCACGACGGGACCGCCATGACCGGTGTCGCGACGCACACCCAGACCATCACCGTCGCCGACCCGGCACGCGCCGTGCTAGGACCGCTGCGGGTCGCGGCGGGCGGCACCGTCGCCTTCGTCGTCACCAACCAGACCGGCGAGCCGATCACCCTCTGGGTGGGTCCCGGCAGCGGCGGGGACGCGGCGGGCGCGATGGCTGGAGATGACCACGCTGGCATGACGTCCGCCGGCCAGCCGGCCGTCGAGCCAGATCCCGCGATGGGTGCCGGTGAGACCGGCGGGCGCGACCAGTTGGTCATCGGCCCGGCCGAGACCCAGACACTGGTCGTCGCCTTCCCCGGCGACGGGCCGCAGGCCTACGGCATCGACGGCGGCCTGGAGGCCCCGATCACCGTCGGCGACGACCGGTGAGCCGGGATCAAACCCACGTGGGTATCAGGCGGTGAACGGGCTGACCACGGCGGTGGGGTCGCGCCGGTGCCGGTCGCCGCCGTCCCGGCCGGTGCCCGCCACCGGGCCGCCCGCACGGTGACGGGCAACGACGACCACGAATCGAGGCCGGCGGACGCCGTCACCGGCGGCGACGCGGACCATCTATCCATGAGGAGAAACAGGCGATGACAGACACGACCAACGCGACCGGGACCATCGAGCGGATCACGGTGACGGCCCCCGATATCTCCTGCGGCCATTGCGTCGCGTCGATCACCGGCGCCGTCGGTGCCCTCGACGGCGTCCAGGATGTCCGGGCCGACGAGGCGACCAAGCGAGTCGAGGTCGCCTTCGACCCCTCTCGGGTGACCCGGACCTCGATCGAGGCAACGATGGCCGAGGAAGGCTACCCGGTCCAGCAGACCGCCTGATGCCTGCCCCCCGCCCTCACGATGGGATCGGGCGGGGCCACGGCGCCCCGGCCCATCCCACGCTTTCCGCCCCGATCGGACGAGATGATGTCGATCGAGCGACCGCCCCGGCGGTCGTTCGTCGCTGTCCGCATCGGTGTGGCCGGTCGAGTCACCCTGACCGGATGGTGGCCCGGCGCCATGGTCACCACCGGTTGGGTAACGGGCGATGACGACGCTGATGACGACCGTCTGGATCGTGCTTGGCGTAGCCCTGATCGGGGTGACGTTCTGGGACGTCTTCCTGACGCTTTTCCACCCCATCGGCCACGGGACGATGACCGGGGCGGTCAGCCGGCTCTTGTGGCGAACGTTCCGGCGATTGGCCAAGCGCTACCCCGATGTCCTCGTCCTCGCCGGTCCGTTCGCGATGCTGAGCGTGATGCTGCTTTGGGGGTTCCTCCTGACCCTCGGCTGGGCGTTCCTGGTCTGGCCCTTCTTCCCCGAGGGGTTCCTGATCGCCGACGAACTCGACCTGGCCGATGACTACAGCTTCCTGACCGCGATCTACGTCTCGCTGGTCACCCTGGTCACTCTCGGCTATGGCGACGTGACGCCCCAAGCGCCCATCCTGCGGCTCCTCGTCCCCTTGGAGGCCCTCGTCGGGTTCGGCCTCCTGACGGCGGCGATCTCCTGGTTGCTGGCCTTGTATCCGGTCGTCTCCCGGCGCCGCGCCTTCGCCCGGGAGGTGTCGTTGATGCGGGAGGCCGAGGCCGAGACGGGGATCGACCTGCTGGCGGGCGACCCCGCCTCGACCATTTCCCTGCTGTCCCGCCTCACCAGCCAGACGATCGAGGTCACCGGTGACCTGATCCAGCACCCTATCTCGTACTACTTCGAGAGCAATGACCCCCGCTCGGCCCTGTTCCCCGAATTGCGGACCATCGACCGGTTGGCCACCACCGCGACCCACCCGCTGGCGCCCGATGCGGTCCGCTTGCGCGGGGCGATCCTGACCCAGGCCCTGCACGACCTCGTCGCCGAGTTGAGCCACCATGGCAACTATGCCGCCTCTGGCACTCTGGACGAGTCCCACGAGCGACCTGCCGCCAGCGCCGCGTACCCCGCCCGCCGGTCCTGACCCCGGGCTGGCCCCAAGATGCCAGCCACTGCCGGGCAACGTTGGGAGGGTCACTCACGCCGGCCCGTACCTGCCCGTGCCGATTGATGGGTATCTCTCTTGTGGAAATGTCCGTTCCCCCCGTCGTCATCCCCATCACCGTCCCCGGAGGCCGGTCACGGCGGGCGGACCCGAGGTGGTCCCGGCGAGAATCGGTGGTGTCGTGCGACGTTAAGTGATTGCCTCCCGAGGAGACCCGCCCACGAGGTCGCCCGGCCCGCCGCCGCCCCCGATCGGCGTCATGGGACGACGCATCCCGGGCGGACGCGGAAGGTCTGCCAGGATCACCAGGCGACAAGCGATGGGATGCGAGCCGTTCATCACCCGGGTGGTGACGGGAGCCGCTGACCGGGCGGCGTCACGGCCGGGGACAGGTCGATGGGAGACCACCTGCGCCACCCCGGATCCCGCGACCTCGCCGGGTCCGCGTCTCAGCCGGAGACGAGCTGGCGGAGGACGAACAGGGCATTGGCCGGTCGCTCGGCGATCCTGCGGGTGAAGTAGGGGTACCACTCGGTGCCGTAGGGGACGTAGACCCGCATCCGGTAACCCCCCTGGACCAGGGTCCGCTGCATCTCGCGGCGCACCCCGTAGAGCATCTGGAACTCGTACCGGTCCGGCGTGATGCCGCGTTCCGCGGAGTAGTGCCGGGCCGCCCCGATCAGGTCGGCGTCGTGGGTGGCCAGGGCCGGGTAGGCGCCCGCCTCGAGCAGGCGCAGCATCAGGCGGCGGTAGCTCTCGTCCACCTCGCGGCGGTCGGTGAAGGCGATCTCGGCCGGTTCGGCGTAGGCCCCTTTGACCAGACGGACGCGGGCGCCTCGCCGGATCATCCGCTCGACGTCGTCGGCCGAGCGGCGCAGGTAGCTCTGGATCACCGTGCCGACCTGGTCCGGGAAGCGGTCGTGCAGGGCCTCGGTGATGTCGATGGTGACGCCGGTGTAGGCCGACCCTTCCATGTCGATCCGGACGAATCCGCCCACCTCTTTGGCCCGCTCCAGGATCGGGACCATGTTCTCCCGCGCCACGTCCGGCCCGGCGTCCAACCCGACCATCGTCAGCTTGACGGAGATGTTGGGCTCCAGCCCGGCTGCCGCCAGCCGGTCCAGGATCACCACGTAGGCGTCGACCGCCGCCCGGGCGGCCTCCGTCGTCTCGACGTTCTCCCCCAGCAGGTCGAGCGTGCTGGTGATCGATTGGTCCGCCAGGGACCGGACGGCGACGATCGCGGTGTCGAGGTCCTCGCCGGCCACGAAGCGGCGGACGAGTCCCTTCGAGACGCCATTGCGGCGCATCAGGCCCTCGATCCGATCGTTCTCGGCGAGGGCGAGCAAGGGCCGTCGCAAGCTCTTCGTCACCTGGTCCGCTACCTGCATGGTCTCCCCCGCTCTCCGATGCCATGCCGTGGGTGGCCGGGCCGTCCCGCGCCTGGCCAAGCCTGCTCGCCGGGATGGCCGGCGGCTCCGGTCATCGGCGAAGTATCCCACCCCGGCCGAGGCCGTCGCTACCGCCGCGGGCACGCGCGGCGACACCGGAGGTCCCGGGCGCCACCTGTCGCCCGGGACCTC
>JBBJOE010000122.1:0-7432 GCA_037721765.1 Thermomicrobiales bacterium | reverse complement strand
ACCACATACCCGGCCCGATCCCCTGTTCGGAGGTCAGCGCCCATCGTGACCCCGGCGGCCGGGCGCCGGCTCTTCGAAACGTCCGCCCCAATCAGATCGGGCTGGTCCGGACGAGACGCGCGAAGACGACAACATGACTGACGGAACGTGTCGCGCCCGGACTCACGAGGGCGAGGAACCATGACACGGACGACCATACGGCGAGGGGCAGGACCCCGCGCGAGGAGTACACCGCATTGACCGAAAACGACGATCAGAACGAACGAGATGCCGCGCCTGACCAGGAAGACGGGGCCGACGAGCCAAGTGGTTCGCGACGGACATGGCGCCGCCGCCAGCGCCGCCAGGCCGCCCGCCAGCGGGCCAATGCAGAGGACGTGAGCCAGGGCCCTGGCGAGGGCGGCGAGACCCAGCAGGTCGCCCGGGCGCCCGAGGGCCAAACCCAGGGCCAGACCCAAGGCCAGAATCGGGCACGGGGACGTGGCCAGGGTAGCCAGCCGCGGGGAGCCGCGGCTGGCGACGGCCAGGAGAGCCAGGCCGGCGACGGGCGCCGCAACCAGGGGCAGCGCCAGGGCCAGGGTGACCGTCAGGGCCAGACTTCGGGCGAGCGGCCCTCTCAACGACAGTCGGAGGGCGACGCCCAGACACCTCGCCAGGGATCTGGGCGGCAGCGGGGCCGGTCCCAGGGCCAACGGCAATCGGGAAGCCAGGACCAGGCACAGCCCCCTCGCCATGGGCAGGGCCACGAACCCCGCGCCGTCGGCGGCCAGGGGACGACCGCGCCTACCGGCGGCACCTCTCGTGCCCAACGACCCGGGGGCTCACCGGGGGCTCGCCGGCCACTGCGTGAGGAGGAGACCTCCGGCCGGATCGACCCTCGCCGGGCCCAACACACTCCATCTGGGTGGCGCGACGGCCTCAAGGGCCGCGAGGTCCTCCCAGACTTGGCCGAGCGCAAGGCGGCCCGGGTCACCGCGACCGGCGATGACACCCCCCTGCGGGTGATCCCGCTCGGTGGCGTCGGCGAGGTCGGCAAGAACATGACGCTGGTCGAGTACGGCAACGACATCCTGTTGCTGGACTGCGGCGGGAAGTTCCCCGAGGAGGAGCAGCGCGGCATCGACCTGGTGATCCCCGACGTCACGTATCTGGTCGAGCGCCTCTCCCGTCTCCGGGCGATCCTGATCACCCACGGCCACGAGGACCACATCGGCGGGCTGCCCTATATCCTGCCCCAGATCGCCTCGGCCGCCCCGATCCCCATCTATGGCTCCCCATTGGCCCTCGGCTTCATCGAGGGAAAGCTCTACGAGCATCGCCAGACCGACCTGGTGGACCTTCAGCCGGTCCGGCCGGGAGAGCGAGTCACGTTCGGCCAGTTGGAGGCCGAGTTCATCCACGTCACCCACTCGATCCCCGACACCAACGCGATCGCCGTCCACTCCCCGGTCGGCACGATCGTCGATACCGCCGATTTCAAGTTCGACCCGACCCCTGTCATGGGTGAGCCGACCGACGAGGCCCGCCTGCGCCGCCTCGGCCGCGACGGTGTCCTGGCCCTGTTCTCCGACACGGTCCGGGTCGAGGTGGACGGCAGCACGCCCTCGGAGCGGGTCGTGTTGGAGACGATGGACGACGTGATCCGGACCGCCCGGGGGCAGGTCATCATCGCCACCTTCGCCTCCAACATCAGCCGGATCGACATGGCCCTCAAGGCGGCCAACAAATACGGCCGGAAGGTGGCGGTCGCCGGCCGGAGCATGGAACAGAATGCGCGGGTCGCCATGGACCTCGGATACCTCGACCCGCCGGAAGGCCTGCTGATCCCCCTCGAAGAGGCCCTCAAGATGCCCAGAGAGCGGCGGGTCCTGGTGATCACCGGCAGCCAGGGCGAGGCCGCGGCGGCATTGGCCCGGATCGCGGCGGGCGAGCACCCCAGGATCCGGGTCACCACCGGCGACGTGGCCCTGCTCTCGGCGACCCCGATCCCCGGCAACGAGGAGACGGTCAGCCGGACCATCGACAATCTGTTCCGGCGCGGCGCGAAGGTCATCTACAGCACCCGCGACCGGGGCGTCCACGTCTCGGGCCACGCCGGCCGGGACGAGTTGAAGAAGATGATCGACCTGCTGAAGCCGAAGTTCGTGATCCCGATCCACGGCGAGTACCGGCACATGGTGCTCTACCGCGAGTTGGCGATGGAGACCGGCCTCAAGGCCGACCAGGTCATGTTCCCGGAGATCGGCGGCGTCCTGGAGTTCACGTCCGAGACGATCACCGCCAAGGGGAAAATCAAGTCCGGCTCGATCTTGGTCGACCGCCTGGGAGACCGCGGCACCGGCCAGGTGACCCTGCGGAACCGGGAGAACATCGCCGACGACGGCGTCGTGGTGGTCACGATCGTGGTCGACCGGGAGACCGGGAAGCTGATCGCCGGCCCGGACCTGGTCGCCAAGGGCCTCAAACCCGAGCTGCAGAACGGTGCGCTCAAGGAGGCCGAGCAGGAACTTCGCCGGACCCTGGAGCGCCGCTCCCGGGGCGAGGTCCAGCTCGGCCACCTGATCACCCGCTCGAAGGAGACCGTCGGCAAGGCCCTCTACCGCCGCTCCAAGAGCCGCCCGATGATCCTGCCGGTGGTGACGGAGCTGTAGCCGCCGGCGCCGGGCCAGACAAGCGAACCCGACGGGCCGGGCACTCACGGGACGCCTGACCCGTCGTCGTTTCCCCACCGCGTGATCCCGATCGTGATCGGCGCGGCTCCATGGTGCTCCGGTCCTTCGTCGCCACCGCTCGGGGCGGGACGTGGCCGGCGCGATGCCTCGCTCGCGGTGTGGACCGCGTCCTCCGGACCGAAACTCGTTTGACGAAGTCGCCGAATCTTGGTATGAGTGCCCCGGCGGAGAAGGTCGGCACACACGTACTCTGTGGTCCGGTCCTGAGTCTCCGAAGCACCGACGATCGGCGTCGGCCAGGACGCCGTCGAACAGCCCGGCCACGGTCGGGAGGAGGAAAGAGGTCGTGAATGGTGGGGAGCGACGACGCTCTCCACCGGGCGGGGACAACGCACCTCGCCAGGTCTCGTCAAGACCGATCAATACTGAATACCTTGGAGGGTATCCCATGTTCTCAGCCACCTATCGCGTCCGGGCCGTGCTCTTGGCCGCCCTGATGCTCGTCACGTCGGCCGGTGCCCTCGGCACCACATCGGCGCAAGCCGAGCGCCCGACGCTCCGGCTCGGGATCGCCTCGGCCGACCTCCAGACGCTCGACCCCCACTTCGCGGCTGGCACCCAGGACCGCACGGTCGTCGACATGATCTTCAACGGGCTCGTTCGCTACGCTCCGGGCAATGCCCCGACGATCGAGGCCGACCTGGCGACGGAGATCCCCGAGCCGGTGATGGAAGGCACGTCGCAGGTCTGGACCTTTGCCCTCCGCGAGGGCGTGATGTGTCACCCGTCGGCGTCGACCGAGGCCTACGAGCTGACGGCCGACGATGTCGTCTACTCGTTGGAGAAGTCCGCCAACGTGGATCGCTCGGCCTACGCGGCCGACTACGCCGGGATGAGCGTCGCCAAGGTCGATGACTACACGGTCGCGATCACGATGGAGACCCCGCTGTCGCCCGAGCTGTTCCTGCCGAAGGTCGCCAACTACTCGGGTGGCTTCATCGTCTGCTCGCAGGCCGTCGAGGCCCTCGGTGACGAGGCCTTCCGCACCGCGCCGGTCGGAACCGGTCCGTTCATGTTCTCCCAGTACACGCCGCAGAACGCGGTGACGCTGCTCGCCAACGACGACTACTTCCGGGGTCAGCCGCTGCTGGCCGGCGTCGAGGCCCGCTATATCGCCGACTCGACCAGCCTCACGCTCGGACTCCAGGCCGGTGAACTGGACGTCATCGACGGCTTGAACGAGGCCCAGTGGGTCGACCAGATCAACGGCGAGGACGGCCTGGTGGCCGATATCTTCGGCGTCGGCGAGGTGACCTTCGTCAACTTCAACACCACCGTGGCACCACTGGATAACCTGCAGGTCCGCCAGGCGATCGCCTACGCGCTGAACCGCGACGACTTCGTCGCCCTCTCCGGTGAGCCGGTCGCCGAGGCGGTCTACTCCGTCGTCCCGGCCCAGCTCATGGAAGGTGGCCTGACCCAAGAGCAGGCCGCGACGGCAGACGTCGAGTACGCCTACGACATCGAGCGAGCCCAGCAACTCATGGAGGAGGCCGGTTTCGCCGACGGGTTCGAGTTGGAGTTGGTGACGTCCGAGATGGACGCGTACCGTCGGGTCTACGAGGTGATGCAGGAGTCACTGAGCGAGATCGGGATCGAACTCCAGGTCAACGTGGTCGACCACGCCACGATGCACGAGCAGATCCGGCTCGACGTGAACCCGATCACCGTCTACAACGCCTTCCGGCCCAACGCCGATGTCTACTTCACGCAGTTCTTCAGCGGCGCCGAGGCCAGCGGCACGATGCCGAACACGAACTTCGCGGCCTATGAGGCGATCGACGCCCTGATCACCGAGGCCCGCGCGGAGACGGACCCCGCCGCCCAGGCGGAGATCTGGCGGCAGGCAAACGTCCAGATCCTGACCGACATGGCCGCCTTCCCGATCAACCTGACGAACCTGGTCTACGGCCGGGCCGAGGGCGTGGACTACGGCCACGAGCTGGTCTCCAGCCTGGCCCTCTACCCGCAGGTCACGGAACTGACGACGATCGCCCAGTAGGGCGGACGGGAGTCGGTACACGAGAGTCGCGGAGACGGGAGCGAGCGGGGGCCGGTGATTGGTCCGGCGCCCGCTCGCCTCGTCCGGGCAATGTCGGGTCGGAGTCTCGATGCTCGGTCACATCGTTCGACGGCTGCTGCTGGCGATCCCGACGTTGTTCGTGGTGTTGACGATCATCTTCGTCATCGTCCGGGTGGCCCCTGGCGACCCGGCCACGGCGGCGCTCGGCGACTACGCCTCGGAGGAAGCCGTCGACGCGCTGCGGACCAGGATGGGACTCGACGAGCCCCTCTGGCGCCAGTACGTCACCTTCTTGACGGATCTCGTCCGGGGGGACCTGGGCAACTCGCTGATCAGTGGTAAGCCGGCCTGGGAGCAGATCCAGTTCGTCTTGCCCTACACGCTGGAACTGACCTTCGCCGCGATCCTGATCGGCCTCACCCTGGGGGTGCCGCTGGGCGTGTTGACCGCGGTGCGCCGGAACAGCGTCACCGACTACACCGGCCGGATCCTGTCATTGATCGGCCTCTCGGTGCCGGCGTTCTACCTCGGTGTCATCCTGATCTATATTTTTGCGGTCCAATTGGACTTCTTCCCCGCCGTCAGCAGCCCACCGTTCTCGGAGCCGGCCGGGAATCTCCACGCCTTGGTCCTGCCCGCCTTCACCCTCGGTCTGATCGAGACGGCCTACATCACCCGGATGACCCGCTCGGTGATGCTGGGGATCCTCTCCGACGACTACGTGCGGACGGCCAGGGCCAAGGGGTTGGTCGAGCGGACCGTTCTCATCCGTCACGCCCTGCGCGCGGGGCTGATCCCGATCGTGTCGTTGATCGGGATCTTCGCGATCAGCTTGATCGGCAGTTCCGTGCTGACCGAAGAGGTCTTCGCCCGGCCTGGCCTGGGCAAGTTGATGATCGGGGCCACCAAGCAGCGGGACTATACGTTGCTCCAATCGATCATGGTCATCTACTCGGCGATCATCATCGTGATCAATATCGGCACCGACCTGGTCTACACCATGGTCGATCCCCGGGTCCGTCATGGGTAGTGGCGACGCGTGCGCGGTGACGGGGCGAGGGGACAGCGAGGCGCCGGGCGTCGCGAGAGGAGGCGGACGGTGTCGCGGGTGAATGTGGCGGCGGATGTGGGCGCGGCATCGGGGGGTATCCGCCTCGTCTCCCAGCGTGAGCGGGCCTGGCGGACCTTCAAGGGAAACAGGACGGCCGTGGTCGGGCTCGTCCTGATCGTCCTGATCGTGGCGGTGGCGATCGCCGCGCCCCTCCTCGTTCCCCACGACCCACTCGACCAGAGCACCCGGAACCGCCTCGCGGACCCTGGCAACGGGTTCCCGCTCGGGCGCGACGACTATGGCCGCGATGTCCTGTCCCGGGTGATCTACGGGACCCGGGTGGCCCTCGTCGTCGGGGTCGTCTCGGTCGCCTTCGGCGGCCTGGTCGGCACCTTCATCGGGGTCGTGGCCGGGTTCGTCGGCGGTAAGGTCGACACGACGTTGATGCGCTTCGTCGACATTCTCCTCGCCTTCCCGGACCTGATCACCGGACTGCTGGTGTTGGCGGTCCTGGGGCCCGGACTCTGGAAAATGATCTTCGCGATCGGCCTGACGATCGCACCCCGCTTCGCCCGGTTGGCCTATGGGCCGACCCTTTCGATGAAGGCTAAGGACTTCGTTGATGCCGCCCGCTCGATCGGGGTCACCGACGCCCGCATACTCCGGGTCCACATCCTCCCCAATGTCGCTGGCGAACTGATCGTCCTGGCGAGCCTCTGGACCGCGTCAGCGATCCGGCTCGAGGCGAGCCTGAGCTTCATCGGCCTCGGCGTCCGGCCGCCGACGCCGACCTGGGGCCAGATGATCCGGGACGGGACGACCTACTTGACCAACGCCCCTTGGATCGCGATCACCCCGGGCATCGCCCTGCTCCTGACCGTGCTGGCCTTCAACCTGGTCGGCGACGGGCTGCGCGACGTCCTCGACCCGCGCTCGCGAGCCTGAGGAGAATCAGGGCAGCCTGTCGCGAGACGCCGTTCACCCACCAAACGACCCACATGCCCGGGAGGGCGCGGAGGACCCGTGGAGAGACCATCCCACGACGTGGTGATCATCGGCGGCGGGATCAGCGGCACGGCCGCGGCGTATGAACTCTCGCGGGCCGGGGCCCGGGTCGTCCTCTGCGAGCGGGGCGAGTTGGCCAGCATGGCCTCGGGCTGGACCCTGGCGGGGGTCCGGCAATCCGGCCGCCACCCGGCCGAATTGCCGCTCGCCAGCCACGCCGTCCGCCGCTGGGCGACGTTGGGTGAGGAACTTGGCGCCGACATCGAGTACCGCCGGGGCGGTAACTTGCGCCTGGCCCTCGACGACGACCAGGTGGCCACGATCTCCGGCGTAGTCGCGGACGCCCGGGGGGAGGGGCTCGACCTGACCTTCTTGCCCGACAACCGCGCGGTCCGCGAGGTCGCCCCCGCGCTGGCCGAGACGATCGTCGCCGCCTCGTGGTGTCCGACCGACGGACACGCGAATCCGACCGCGACGGTGCTCGCCTATGCCGCCGCCGCCGTCCGCCTGGGCGCGACGATCCTGACGAACACCACAGTCGAGGACATCGTGGTCGAGGGCGGCAAGACGGCCGGGGTGCGGACGGACGGCGGGTTCCTCGCCGCCGACGTGGTGATCGTG
>JBBJOE010000121.1:0-7439 GCA_037721765.1 Thermomicrobiales bacterium | reverse complement strand
AGGACGGTTTGACCCCGTCGCGACCTGGACCGTATACTCACCGGCGCCGGGGGATTAGCTCAGTTGGGAGAGCGCTACAATCGCACTGTAGAGGTCGAGGGTTCGAGTCCCTCATCCTCCACCGTCCGGCACCGACGCGACCCGGCCCTCGGCCGGGTCGATCTATTCCCGGATCGATCGGGCCCGGGGCGGCGAGCGGACACCCAACCACCTTCGCGGGGGATTAGCTCAGTTGGGAGAGCGCGACATTTGCATTGTTGAGGTCGGGGGTTCGAGTCCCCCATCCTCCACCGCGAACGGATGACGACGGGCGAACGGGCCGGTGGGGACGCCTCCCCACCGGCCCGTTCGCCTTCTCATTCGGGGTCTATCTCGGGAGTCCAGGACGCCCCAGCCCGTGTGGACGTGTCTTCAGCTCCTCAACCAGCCGGCTGCGGCCGGAACGAGCCGAGACCGCCTTGGCGCTCCCGCTCCGGCTGCTTTGGCTCGACGGCCGGGGGAACATCATCGGCCGGGCGGGTCACCTGGGTCGCCGGACGGCCCGTCGGCGGACCGACGAGGTCCGGCTGCGGCCGGGGCGCGTCGAAGAGCGCCTCCATCTCCTCGCCCTCGATCGTCTCCTGGGCGATAAGCAGTTGGGCGATGCCCTCCAGCTTCGCCGCGTGCGCCTCGATCACGTCCTTGGCCCGGGCATGGGCCTCGTCGATCAGGGCCCGGATCTCCTGGTCGATTTGGAAAGCCACCTGGTCACTGTAGTTGCGCGACTCGTTGATCTCCCGGCCCAGGAAGATCAACTCTTCTTTCTTGCCGAAGGCGAGGGGTCCCAGGTTCGTGCTCATCCCGAACTCGGTCACCATCCGGCGAGCGATGCCGGAGGCCTGTTCGATGTCGTTCGAGGCCCCGGTGGACTGCTCCTCGAAGATCATCGTCTCGGCGACGTGACCGGCCATGAAGACGGCCAGGCGGTCCTTGAACTGGGCCTTGGTCATGAACAAGCGGTCTTCGTTCGGCACGATCCGGGTATACCCGCCCATCATCCCGCGCGACACGATGGAAACTTTGCGGACCGGGTCGGAGTGCGGCAACATCCTGGCGACCAGGGCGTGCCCTGCCTCGTGGTAGGCCGTCATCAGCCGCTCCCGTTCCGAGATGACGCGGCTCTTGCGCTGCGGTCCGGACAGGACGCGGTCGATCGCCTCGGTCAGCTCGTCCCGGCCGACGGTCTTCTTGTTGCGGCGGGCGGCGAGGATCGCGGCCTCGTTGACCAGATTTTCGAGGTCGGCTCCCGAGAAGCCAGAGGTCTGGCGGGCGAGGTTCTCGATCGAGACCTCCTCCTCCAGCGGCTTGCCCCGGGAGTGGACCTCAAGGATCGCCCGCCGGCCCGCGATGTCCGGCCGGTCCAGGATCACCTGGCGATCGAACCGGCCCGGCCGCAGCAGCGCCGGGTCGAGGACATCGGGCCGGTTCGTGGCCGCGATCACGATGACGTTGGTACTACTGTCGAACCCGTCCATCTCGACCAGGATCTGGTTCAGCGTCTGCTCGCGCTCGTCGTGGCTGCCGCCCAGCCCGGCGCCTCGCTGGCGACCGACGGCGTCGATCTCGTCGACAAAGATGATGCAGGGCGCGTTGCGCTTGGCCTGGTCGAACAGGTCCCGGACCCGGCTGGCCCCGACCCCGACGAACATCTCGACGAACTCGGAGCCCGAGATGCTGAAGAACGGCACCCCGGCCTCACCCGCCACCGCCCGGGACAGCAGCGTCTTGCCGGTGCCCGGGGGCCCGACCAGCAGCACACCCCGGGGGATGCGGGCGCCGAGGGCGGCAAACTTCTCGGGATATTTGAGGAACTCGACGACCTCGACCAGTTCTTCCTTGGCCTCCTCCACACCCGCCACGTCGGCGAAGGTGACGGAGGGCCGGTTGCCGGTGAACAGGCGGGCCCGGCTCTTACCGAACGACATCGCCTGGCTGTTGTTGCCTTGCGACTGCCGCATCATGAAGAACAAGAACCCCACCAGCACCAGGGTCGGCAACAAGAAGGTCAGGGCCCGGAAGATGCCACCCCAGGGGCTCGCCCGCTCGACCTCGATCGGGATCTGGCTGGCGTCCACCCCATAGGCGAGGAACGCTTCCAAAACGTTGGTATTAGGAGGGATCCTCGTCTGGACCCGTTCTTCCGATTCCCCGTCGCGATAGTAGACGTCGACCTCGGTGCTATCGCTGGCCGATTGGACGAGCCGGACCACGTTTCCCGCCTGGATATCGTTGGCGACGTCGAGGAAACTTTCCTCCCTCGCGTTACCGTCGCCCCCGACGAAGGTGACCCAGAGGGCGACGATAGCCACCCCCAGGATCACGTAGACGAAGCTCCCCCGGAGCCAACGGTGCGTATTCATCCTGAGACCTCCAACGGCGCGGTCGCGCCGGGTCTCGCTCCCTCGCGAGATCGTGCTTGAAACCAGAACAAGTATACGCCCGCCCCGCGTCGTCTCCTCCCCGATCCGTTGGCCCCCGCGACACCACTACCCGACATCGTGTTCTGGCGTCGCCTGCCTAGCCGGGTGCTCGGCCGTGTCCTCCCCAGAACTGTTCCCGAGCAGGGCCGGGTCCAACACCGCGATGCAGGGCAGATTCCGGTACAGACCGGCGAAGTCCAGACCATAGCCGACGACGAACTCGTCCGGGATCTCGAACCCGAGCAGATCCACCGGCACGTCGGCCGCCTCGGCCTTCTCCTTCCGCAGCAGGGCGACCACCCGAATGTCACGTGGTTGCCGCTGGCGCAGCAGTTCGAGGAGGTATCGCAGTGTCAGGCCGCTGTCGACGATGTCCTCGACGACCACCACCCTGCGACCGGCAATGACGTGGTCCAGGTCCTTGATGATCCGCACGACGCCCGAGGACCGGGTGCTGGCCCCGTAGCTGGAGACGGCCATGAAGTCGATCTCGACGTGGCCGTCCATCGCCCGCATCAAGTCGGACATGAAGGTCACCGCCCCGGTCAGGACGCCAATCAACAACGGTGGGTCGTTGGCCGAATCCGGGTACAGGGCGTCGAGGTCCCGGCCCAGCTCACTTACCCGACGTCGCAGGGCCTCCTCGTCGATCAGCACGTCCACGACACCGTGGCCCCGCGCTCCGGGATACCTCATGCCGTTGCCTCCCTCACGTGGTCGTTCGTCCCGTGGCCACGTCGACCGTTACGCCGTCGTCCCAGGTCGTGATCGTGCCGAGGAGATGCCTCTCCCTCTCCCTCGTCCGCTTCACCGGTATCCTCCGTCGGCTCCTTGAATGGCAGTGGCCGACACGCCACCGGTTCTGCCGTGGACATCTCGTCCGATGCGCTCGATGTGGACGAGCCCACCGCCGATCCGGACGACGATGCCATCCCCGACCTCGATGACCGCGCCACCCCGGCCTCGCTCGATGGCGGCGACGATCGCCTCCGTCCGCCCGGCAGACGGCAGGACAGGAGGGTGCCCGGAAGTGGCGATCGCCGTCCGGACGACCCGCCGTCGCAAGGGGCGCGGCAAGTCCCGAAGCCGCTCCGCGATCAATGTCCCCCCCGGCGTGCGGCACCGCACCAACGCCTCGGCGGTCAGCCGCTCCAACCAGTCCTCCTCCTCCGCGACCAACGTCGCGAAGCGGGCCAACCTGCCAGTGGAACCCGGGACGATTCCCTCGATCACCGGGATCAAACGGTGCCGGACCGCGTTCCGGCGCAAGCGCTCGTCATCGTTGCTGGGATCCACGACCGGTGTCCATCCCGGCCGGCACCGCTCCCGGTAGCATCGCAAGTCGTCCCTGGACAGGCCGAGCAGCGGCCGCCAGATCGTCGCGCCGGACGACGGCACGGCAGGATCGTCCCACCAGGGAATCCTGACCTCCCGGGCCTCGGCCATTCCCGCCCCGGCGCCGGGACCCGCCCCGCGCAGCAGGTGGAGCAGGATCGTCTCGGCTTGGTCATCGGCGTGATGGGCCAGGGCGATCACCGCGTGGGGGAACCCGTTCGCCAACCCGACCAGGGCCGCGAACCGTTCCCGCCGGGCGGCCTCCTCCAATCCGACACCCGGGTGGGCGAGGACGGGTGATCTGGAGAGGACCAGTTGATGGAACGGCAGCCCGAGTGCCGCCGCCAGGGCGCCGGCGCGGTCGGCGTCTTCTCCCGACCCGGCCCGAAGCCGGTGATCGACATGGGCCAAGACGGGAGTGCAGAGGCCGAGGGGTGCCGCCCGGGCGAGGGCGATCGCCAGGGCCAGGGAATCCGGCCCGCCGGAGAACCCGACGACGACGGTTGTCCCGGGCGCGCGCCCGAGGCGACGCCACCCTTGCAGGATCACCTGTTCCACGCGGGCACGACCCGGCGCGGGACCGGCACGGGCCGGCCGGGGGCGGGGGGTGGGGCGATCTCGGGTGTGGATCATGTCTGGGGGTGCCGACGGGTGGAATCGAACCACCGGCCAAGGGCTTATGAGTCCCTTGCTCTGCCGCTGAGCTACGTCGGCGGACGCCAAGAAGCGCGCGTACTGTAGTTCGTCCCGGCCTCGGGCGTCAACCGCTGGAGAGACGCGAGCCATGGCCGTGTCAAAGTCCGGCGGTGCAAAACGCGTCACCGATCCGCCACGATCTTCTCGGCCGAATGGGAACACGACGTTCCCACGGAGGGCATGAAACGGTCGCCCACCGGCGCGACACACCGACCACCCGCCGCGAAATCACGACGTTCACCCAGCCCTGAGTCGCGAGCGGCGGTCGGGCGACACGATTCCGGGAACGGTCCAGCCGGAGCCCCACTCGAGTGCCAGACTTGGTTCTCCCGGTCACATCGAAGGATGACGGGCTCCCGGTAACGGCACCGGGGACCGCCCGAATCGCCGGCCATGCCCGTCGTGCGCCCGATCGACCGGACCAGGATTGGCCGGATGCCGCGACCACGCCTCCGCGGGGCCTTGGGGAGGCCACCCGTGAGGACGAACGTCCAATGAACCGCGGCCCGGCCACGACGTTGACACGACCCCGAAGCGGACCCACTCAGCCGTCGCGGCGCCACGTCACCGTCCGAGGGCTTGGCCGGCCCGCAGTGCGGCGCGGCAACGCCCCCGCCTCCCGCGAGTCGCCGGTCGAAGCGTCACCGGGCCCCCGGCGGCCGACCCGCCTGGGGAGCTGGTTCGCGGCCCGTGGTAGCATGTTCGCGATCCGTACGCGCCTCGCAACCATCCCGCCGGAGGTTTCGCGATCTCGATGCCTGACCCGGTCGCCATCGTCTCTCCCCCGGTCGAGGCACGCCCGCCCGGCCCCGCCACGGACGCCGGGCGTGATCTGTTGCGAAGTCTCAACCCGGCCCAGCGAGTTGCCGTCACCACCACCGAGGGCCCGGTGATCGTGGTCGCCGGACCAGGCTCGGGTAAGACCCGGGTCCTGACGAATCGCATCGCCTACCTCGTCCAGGAGGGTCGCGTCACGGCCGACGGCATCCTGGCCGTCACCTTCACCAATAAGGCCGCCCGCGAGATGCGGGGCCGGATCGTGGCCCTCCTCGGCGAGGACGCGGTCCGGGGCCTGACGATGGGCACCTTCCACGCCCTCGGCGTCCGCATCCTGCGGGAGAACCCGGGGCTGGTCGCGGACAGGATCGGCATGCTGCCCAACTTCCTGATCTACGACGACGCCGACCAGCTCACGACCGTGAAGCGGGCGATCACCGCCATCGGCCAAGACCCGAAGCAGATCGTGCCCCGCCGGATGTTGAGCCGCATCTCGGCCGCCAAGAGCCTGCTGCTCTCGCCGTCCGAGTTCGCCGCCGCGGGCGAGACCTACGACGACGAGGTGGTCTCCCGGGTCTACGTCAAATACCAGGGCCTGCTCCGGGCCGCGAACGCGGTCGATTTCGACGACCTGCTCGGCCTGCCGATCCGCCTCTTCGACGAGGCCCCCGGCACCCTGGAGCGCTACCAGCAACGCTACCGCTACATCTTGGTCGACGAGTACCAGGACACGAACCGGGTCCAGTACGTGATGGTCTCGGCCCTCGCCAGCCACTGGCGGAACCTCTTCGTCGTCGGCGACCCCGACCAGTCCATCTATGGCTGGCGTCAGGCCGACATCCGCAATATCCTCGACTTCCAGTCGGAATTCCCGGATGCCAAGCGGATCGACCTGGAGGTCAACTACCGTTCGACCCGCCGCATCGTCGACATCGCCGACCGGGTGATCCGGGAGAACACCCAACGCCTCGACCGCAGACTCCGCACTGACAACGCCGAGGGCGAACCGGTCATCTTGCGCGAACTGGCTGACGGTGGCCACGAGGCCCAGTTCGTCGTCGGCGAGATCCGGCGCCTGCTGCGGGACCCGAAACTGAGCGGGAACGACGTTGCCGTCATGTACCGGACGACTGCCCAGAGCCGCCTGCTGGAGCAGGAGTTCCGGCGCGAGGGACTGCCGTACCGCGTCGTCGGCGGGGTCCGATTCTACGAGCGGAAGGAGGTAAAGGATATCCTGGCCATCTTCCGCCTGCTCCACAACCCGGCCGACTCCATCAGCGTGGAGCGAGCCATCGACGCCCTGCCGATCGGGCGCGGTCTCGGGCCAAAGGCGCTCGACGCGGTCCGGGAATGGGCCGCCACACGGGGTACGACACTGGCCGCCGGGTTCATCGACCTGGCCCGTCCCGTCGCCGTCGAATCTGGGCGGCCCACCCTGGCGGGCACCGGCAAGGCGGCGGCAGAACGCTTCGGTGGAGTCCTCGGCAACCTGATGGACCTCTCGGGGTCGGTCGGCCTGACGGAACTCTTCGACGCGATCGTCGAGCAGACCGGTTACCGGGCCAGCCTCAACCTCGACAGCGAGGAGGAGATGCAGCGCTGGGCCAACCTGATCGAACTCCGATCCGACCTGGAGCGCTACGAGTCGGTATCGCCCGAGAACGCCCTCGCCCAGTACCTCGAGAACACGGCCCTGGTCGCCGATGTCGATTCCCTGCCGGACGAGGGCGCGGGCCTGGTCACCCTGATCACCCTTCACTCGGCCAAGGGACTGGAATACCCCGTCGTCTTCATCGTCGGCGTCGAGGACGGCCTGCTGCCGATCAGCCGCGCGGTCGAGCGGGAATGGGATAACCCGCTCGCCCTGGAGGAGGAGCGCCGCCTCTTCTACGTCGGCATCACCCGCGCCCGCACGCTGCTCTACCTGACGCACGCGGCCACCCGCCAGGTCTACGGCCGCTACCAGCCGGGGGTCCCATCCCGCTTTTTGGCCTCGATCCCCGCCTCAGACCTCAACGCCCTCTCCCGCGCCACGACGCACGGGAACCGGGACCGCGATCGGCTCTCGGACCGCGTCCGGGGCGCCTCGAACATCACTCCCTTCCCCACCCCGGCCCGGCCGGAACCTGTCGCCCCGCGGGTCATCTACGCCGCCGGTCAACACGTCTTCCA
>JBBJOE010000120.1:0-7461 GCA_037721765.1 Thermomicrobiales bacterium | reverse complement strand
CCATCGCGAACGTTTTCCTTCGACGACCTGGCGGCAACCCGCGACCTGGACCAGAGCCCAGACGAATCTGCCGTTTCCGTCTGGCCGGGCACGGAGGTGCCGTCGGTCCGCCCGGCCGAGATCGAGCGGGCCGCGATCGAGCGGGCCGATAACGAGCGGGCCGCGATCGCGCTCCCCCCGCCGGGGGAGCGGTCAATCGATCGACTGGCCCCGGTGATCCCGGTGGTCCGGATCACGGGCGGGTCGGCAGGCGAGCAGGCGAGCGTGTGGCCCCCGTTCGACAATGGAGTGGTCTCCTTGGTGGAGACAGAGCGATTCAACCTCTTCGGCCGGCTGCGGGAGGAGAAGCATTCCCTGGTTGCCCTGGGGATGCTCACGATCACGAAGACGGTTCACGGGGAGCGACCGGCCGCCGTCGTGGCGACGGGCGCGAATTCGGCCCGACCAGCCACGCCGTCGGTGGTGGACGAGACGCGGACGGGCGCCCTCTCGGCCGAGCGGCTGAGGAATTTGCGGGCGGATATCGTCGGTTCCCGAACGGATGTTCTCAATGCCGTCTCGTTTCTCGAGCAGATGGCGGACGACAAGGGCGGGGCGCAGGTCCAACGGCTCCTCGGTGAGGGTTACCTCCGGCTCGGGCGATCGGCCGACGCGGCCGAGCAGTTCCGCCTCGCGATGTCCCATCAGGTTCGCCAGGCACGCGGAGTCGGCTGATTCCCGGTCCCACTTCCCTCCCCACGGCATAACGGGAGACGGATCAGTGGCGCGGCGCGGGCAGTCCGGTAGACGAGCGGAAGAAGGACAGACGTGGAGCGGACGCTGAACGAGTTGATGGAATATGAAGAGATCCTCGGCGCGATCGTCTATAGCAGCGAGGGGCTCGTGTTGGCGAGCGCGGGTCTGTCCCGGGCCGATTCGGAGGCGTTCGGCGCCGTCGGGGCTTCCCTGCTCGGCGCGGTCGATAGCACGTCACGCCGGCTCGGTGCCGGGGCGATCACGTCGGTGAGCTTCGCCGCCCGGGAAGGCGTGGTCCATTGCTGGGCCGTCGATGACCTGGCCCTGGCGATCTTCACCGAGCAGGCCGCGCCGACCCCCCTCGACCTCCTCAGCAAGCGCGTCCTGGGCGAGATCATGCTGGTGGTCGACCCGAACGGTTGATCATGGGTGGCGGGGAGAACGGATCGGCCGTCGCTCGCCGGTCTTCGGGAAAAGGATGGCATCGTCCCGTGCGTCCCTCGCGGGGCAACCCGAGACCATCAGGTGTACCGGCCAGCGCATTGCGCTGGCCGGTCGTCGTCGCTGCGCCGGTGTGGCAGTATGGGGGTGGCCGGCGGGTGTCCGGTGGCGACCAGACGAGGGTGGAGGGAGTGGTCCGTGGCGGACGAGCAGACACTGGTGATCATCAAGCCGGATGGTGTGCAGCGGAGCCTGGCCGGGGAGATCATTGGCCGGTTGGAGCGGCGAGGGTTGCAGATCGTGGCGATGGAACTCCGGGCGATCCCCCGGGAAACGGCCCAGCGGCACTATGCCGAGCACGAGGGCAAGCCGTTCTACGCCGGGCTGGTGGACTACATCGTCTCGGCCCCGGCGGTGGTGTTGGCCTTGTCCGGTCCCCAGGCCATCGCCGTGACCCGGAGTACCGTCGGGGCGACGCGTCCCGCCGAAGCGGCGCCGGGCACGATCAGGGGGGATCTGGGTTTGACCGTGGGGCGCAACCTGATCCACGCCTCGGATAGCCCCGAGAGCGCGGCCCGAGAGTTGGCGCTGTTCTTCCCGGCCGGCGTGACGGCCTACGACCGCGCGATCTCCCCGTGGTTGCTGGAAGGTTGACCGCGGGAGCGGAGGCGGCTCGCGTGCGTCTTCTTGGCCGATAGAGACCTTATCGCCATCCCGTTGGGGGGCGACCCGGCGTTCACCAGATCGCCGGGTCGCTCGACGTTTCACGTGAAACCTCGTGGGCGGATCGACGTGCTCGGCGGCGTCTATCGAGGGAAGGAATGGTTCGCGAACGGGCAAGGCGGCAAGGTCGATCGACCGGCCGCGGATGCCGCGTCGCCCGGTCGCTCTGCCCGGTCATGGCGAGGCCGGTCACGAGTCCGAGATGTGGATCATGCCCGGTTGCTGGTTGAAGTGCATCATCAGCTCGGCGATCACGTTCCGGAGCGTCTGGTCGGCGGGGTCTGGACCGAGAACCCGGCGATCCTGGAAGGGGCGGCCCCCGTGCTTCATTTGACTGGCGCTTGACCGGGCATCGTTTCGGGAGGAGCGCCGGGTGATGTCGGCGACGATCCCCTCTGGCGTTTCGGTGAAGAAGAGGGAGAAGCTCGGGTCGAGCTCGATGCCGGCGGTGAGGTCCCGGGGAGTGTCGATCACGGCCGGGTAGCCGTCCGGGGTGCGGACCGCGTATTGCCGGGCCACGTACTCCAACATCGGGAGGATGCGCTCGCGAAATCCTGAGGGCGACATGACCGACACGGGCGGCTCCTTCGAAGACGGGGCAGGTCGTCGCGTTGAGTATGGCTGTCCACCGCCTGTTGGGCAACCTGGGAACGTCGGCAGGAGGAGCGCGGGGCGAGGCTTTCGCTGCGTGGTCCCTCGACCAGGCGTCGTGATGATGGGAACCGGCGAGCGTTGAGCCCTTCCCGCGATCACGACATGGGAATGCCATGTTTGCGCTGCCGGGCGACGTTGCTCCCGGGCGATTGACGATGATCGTCGCACCGCGTTCTCGCGCCGGTGCCGATCGCGGTCGACCGGTCGGCGGGAGTGTGTGGCCCGCCACGAGGAACGAAACCTGGGCCGTGGTGTCAACTACGGCAGCGCACCCGGTCAAACGGTGCAAAGGGGACGTTTCACGTGGAACGTCATCATGTCAGTCCATCCCCCGATCGTCGGATCACATACGATCTCCGCAAGATCGAGGATCACACACGATGACCAACGCTCGCCCGGTGGCGGGACTTCACCCGGGCCGATCGGCATGGTGGCCGTCCGGGATCGTGCGACGGCGGCCTTTCCGGTCCAGCCAGGAACCGCTCGGTCACCGGGCGCCTGACGGGCGGGATCCATTACCGCTGCCTGCCGCCTCCCGACCGTAGGACCGGGGCACACGGACGCGTCACTTGCTGGTTCGACTGAGGACTCAAGTTGCCCCGAGAGCGGGATCCTACCCAGCGCTAGGACATTCGCGTTAGCTCGGCCGGAACGCGAGACCGCGATATGCATTGGGGTTTCGTGCCCCGAACTTGGCGATAGGCCGCGTGGCCGACACGCGGCCCTTCAGGGACGGCTCGTCATCTCGATGCGCTGGGTCCCCCGACGCCTAGCGATGCGGCCGGTCCCGTGGGTACCTGGAGTTCCGGCGACGATCCACATCGCCAGACGATCATCGCCCATTCTCATCGCTGACGAAGCTGGTCAGGGCCAATGGGTGCGTTCGGGCGGCGCTCCCCATCGAACGGCCCACATGCGCCGGGGCGATAGTCCACGGAACGGGGACCCGAGCGCTCATCACGATGTTGAGAACGTGGAGAGGCGGTCTGGCACGAACCTGACTCGTGGCGCGACCCCACGGACCGCATGGTCCCTCCAATGGAAGCGGAGCCCGTCTCGGCCTATTCCCGTGGTTGGGCCGGCCCGTCGCACGCCACGTCGCGAGGGCGCGCGGGGCGCCAACGGCGGACGGGGCCAAGCGGTTCGTCAGCCGTGTCGGCCATTTGAGGATTCGGGGGCGGCGACCGAGGAGGCGGGCCGGGAGCGAGCCTCGTCGGCGAGCAGGCTCGGTCGCGGTGCGATCTGACCGGCGTACTTGGCGTTTCGCTTGTCGCGGTACGGGGTCATGACCGGGGAACTGACCGTCTCGAACGAGAAGGAGCAGATCCGCATGCCGGTGTAGAGGGCGACCGCCATCCGGCCGAGGTTGCTCAACTCCATGGTCGCCGTGCCGACCCAACCGGGCTCGAAGACGGCCGCGGTCGAGTGGACCGTGATGCCGAGGCGGGCGATGCTGGATCGTCCCTCCAGGCGACCGAGCAAGTCGTCCGGCAGGGTGAGGGACTCGATCGTCGAGGCGAGGGCGAAGTCGCCGGGCTGCATGATGAAGGGCTCGTCGTCGCCGATGGTGATCGTCCGCATCGCGTCGCCGATCGATGTCGGGTTGCGTGGGTCGATGAAGCTGTGGCGACTGTGCTCGAAGATCATGAATGTCGGGCCGAGCCGGAAGTCGACCGAGACCGATCCGAGCTGCGTCGCTAGGTCCGGGGCGGGATCGATCACGATCCGGCCGTCCGCCAACGCGGCCAAGATCTCGCGGTCGGCCAGGATCATGGTGCTCCCCATCCGTCGTCGCCGGCACCCGTTCTGGGGCGGAAGCCGCACATCGATCTGTACGTACACAGTACACCGAGACGCGGCGGTCGTCAATCCGCGCGGTTCCCGGGTGGCGGCGTCGATCCCGTCCCGGGGCGATCACACGACGGATCATTCGCGGACCTCGATCGCGAAACCACGGCGACATCCGAGGTTCATCGCGGCGACGTGGGAAAGCTGGCGCTTCGATGGTCCGGCCCGAGCGGCTGGCATGGAGCCGCACCCGGCGATGATCGTGGGCGGTTCAGATGGAGAAGAACACATGTTCTCACGACCGGGTGCGATAGAGGGGAAGATAGGGTCAGGTCGGGCGATCTTGTCCGGCCACCCGGCGTTTGTGGGTCACGTCGTTCGGAGGAGACGGACACCTAGCTTCGTCCCGGTTCAGTCGGACAGGGCCTGGCCGAAGCCGGAGAGGAGGAGGCGCGTCTGGAGGGTTTCCGAGCTGCGGTAGGCCGCCGAGACGCTGGCCCCGGTGTGGATGCGCTGGATCACCTCGCCGAGTAGGGGGGCGACCGAGCGGACCTTCAATTTGTCGATCCGCTTGTGGGGCGGCAGGTCGATGCTGTTGGTGACGACCAACTCCTGCAGGGGGCTGGCGACCAGTCGTTCGACCGCCGCGCCGGAGAGGACGGGGTGGACGCAGGCGGCGAAGACCTCGGTCGCGCCGTGGCGCAGGCAGACATCGACCGCCTGGGTCAGCGACCCGGCGGTGTCGATCTCGTCGTCGACGATCACGACCGGGCAGCCCTCGACGGAGCCGATCAGGTTCAGGGTCTCGGAGGTGTCGGCGTTGCCGACCCGGCGCTTCTCGATGATCGCCAGCGAGGCGTCGATGAATTCGGCGAAGGTGCGGGCCCGCTTGGTGCTGCCGAGGTCGGGCGCGACCACGA
Source organism: Thermomicrobiales bacterium (assembly GCA_037721765.1). GTDB lineage: Bacteria > Chloroflexota > Chloroflexia > Thermomicrobiales > UBA6265 > JACCVE01. The sequence continues at coordinate 2,200 of JBBJOE010000120.1, read as the reverse complement.
CCGGGTGCACGAGGCGCTTGTCGACGAAGTGCTGGGCGAGCAGGTAGAGGGCGCTCATCTCATCCACCGGGACATCGAAGAACCCCTGGATCTGGCCGGCGTGGAGGTCGAGGGTGAGGACCCGGTCGGCCCCGGCGACGCCGATGAGTTTGGCGACCAGGCGGGCGGTGATCGGGACGCGCGGCTGGTCCTTCTTGTCGGAGCGGCCGTAGCCGAAGTAGGGGATCACCGCCGTGATCCGGCCGGCCGAGGCTCGTTGGAGGGTGTCGAGCATGATCAGCAGTTCCATCACCGAGTCGTTGACCGGTTCGGCGAAGGATTGGACGACGAAGATGTCGTGCTCACGGACGCTCTCGCCGATCCGGACGAACGTGTTGTCGTTGCTGAACTTGAAGACATCGGCCCGTCCGACCGGGATGCCGATGTGGTCGCAGATCGCGTGGGTCAACCCCTGATTCGAGTTGCCAGAGAAGACGACGAGTTGGTCATACCGCTTGCTCATCGACGTCTCTCCAATGGGTCTCTACCGGTGTCCGGGGAACTCGGCGGGTCCATAGCCCGGTCCGCCGGGGCCGGGTCTGGCGAGAGAGCGACGGGGCGCGGGCCGGGGTGGCGGCTCCGCCGGGGGGGAGCATGTCCGGGCGCCTGGCCGGCACCGCCGCCGGCCGGGGCGGGGAGGGGAGCGGTCGATGCCTGGCCGGGGGCTCGCCGCAGTGTGGCCAGGGCGTCGCGGGCGGCGGCTTGCTGGGCATCGCGCTTGGAGACGCCGGACCCGACTCCCCACCGCTCGCCCTCGACCGTGACGGCGACGGTGTAGCGGCGAGCATGATCTGGGCCCTCGATGGTGACGGTGTCATAGGACGGCGGGGTGCGGCCGCGGCCCTGGAGCCATTCTTGGAGTTCCCCCTTGGGGTTGACCTCGGCCTGGTCCTGGTCGAGGTGACCGGCCTCGGCGGTGCGGAGCAGCAGGTGGTGGACGAATTCGTGGACCGCGGTGATCCCCCGGTCGATGAAGATGGCCCCGACCACGGCCTCGAAGGCCCCCGCCAGGATGCGGTCCCGGTCGCTGGGGGTGATCTTCTCGCCCTTGGCGAGGGTGATGTAGTCCGCCAGGTCGATCTCGCGGGCCCAGCGGACGAGGGTCTCGGCCCGGACCAGGGCGATCCTGGCAGCGGTCAGGACCCCCTCGGCCGCGTCAGGATACCGTTCGTACAGGTACTCGGCAACGAGGGCCCCGAGGATGGCGTCGCCGAGGAACTCCAGGCGCTCGTTGGATTGGTAGGCCCCCACGTTCAGCCCGGCGGCGGCCCACTCGTTGAGGATCGAACGGTGGGTGAGGGCCAGGGCCAGGGTGGTCGGATCGTCGAAGGAGATGCCGATCACCAGGGAGAGGCGCTCGGCCGCCTCCAGCAGCGCGGGGGGCGCGGCGGGCCGGGGAGCGGGTTCGGGAGGGGCGACGTGCATGGGCCGGTGATCCTCTGGGTGGGGGAGGGGCTGTCGCCGGGGTCCGGGTGGCGGGTTGGCCGGCATCGTGGCGGGACAACGGGGAATTCGATCGATGACGCCACCTGCCGGGGAGGACGGGATCAGGGCGACGTGGCGTACTTGGCGATCGCCCGGTCCAGGTCGACCCCGGCCTCGCCGGCGACCCCGGCGATCCGGTCCCAGTCGATCTGGAGATAGTAGGTGTAGTGAAGGGGCACGGTCTCCTCGGTCCGGGACGAGGCCAGGTCGTGACTGACGAGGAATCGGATCAGGGCGTCGGCCATCCGGTCTTCCTCGGGTTTGCGGTCGTCGAGGGCCAGTTCGTGCCCGCCGATCTCGTTCCGGTGATGGGCGCGGGCCAGGCCGTGGGCGAAGGCGTCGGCCAACTCGTCGGCCCGCTCCTGTTCCCGGCGGACGACATCGCGCTTCTCGGCGTCGATGACCTCGGCGGGCTCGCGCGGGGGAGCGTCGAGGTCGATCGTCTTGACCTCGTCGCGGACGACATAGTGCTCGACGATGTGGTCGAGCAGTCTCCGCATCTCGTCCGCCATGGCTTTCCCCCTCGCCCACCGCGCCCCGAGGCATCCCGAGGCGCCCCGTCGTCTAGCCCCACCCGTGCCACGGGCGACGCGGCGGGGAGGGGTGCCGCCCCGGCGCCCGCCCCCCTGTTGCCACGCTTATAAACGTGCCCCGGGAGTCCGAGCGGTGGGCGGGG
>JBBJOE010000119.1:0-7502 GCA_037721765.1 Thermomicrobiales bacterium | reverse complement strand
ACATCGTCGAGGTGCTAGACGCGGCCTACGGAGGGGACGGGGCAGCGGACGTACCTTCGGCCTCCGGGGACACGTTCGCCGTCACGGTCTGATCCCGGGCCCGGGCCCGGGAGCGGGGAGGAGCGGGGTCTCAGGGCCAGGTGACGACCGTTTCCTCGATCGGTTCATCGATCGCGATCGGGAAGCGGATCGTCGCGACGGTGCCGAGATCGTCGTCCGAGACGATCGTGAACGTGCCCCGCAGGTCGGACGTGACCAGGCGGTGGACGATCTTCATCCCCAGCCCGGTGCTCTCCTCGGGCACGAAGCCGGCCGGGATGCGCTGCCCGTCGTTGGTGACCTCGACGGTCACGGAGGCGTCGTCCCGCTCGGCCCGGACATGGATGGTCCCGCGCTCTCGGCCCTCGAACCCGTGACTGATCGCGTTGGTGATCAACTCGTTGATCAACAGCGCCAGCACCGTCACCTGGCGGGAGGGGAGCACGACGTCGTTCGGCTCGATCGCGAAGGTCACCCGGAGGTCCGGCGGGATCAGGGTGGCGACGGCGTCGTCGACGACGTGGCGGGCAATGACCTCGACAGTCGTCCCGGCCAGGCGGCGCTCGTCACTGAGCAGGTCGTGGACCCCGGCGATGGCTTGGATGCGACTGACGGCCTCCCGGATCGCGGTCGCCCAGGGTGCGTCCTCGGCAGTCCTGAGTTGCAGCGAGAGGAGGGCCGCCACCGTCTGGAGGTTGTTGCGGACCCGGTGGTGCATCTCCTGGAGCAGAGCCGAGGCGGTCTCCAGTCCATGCCGGGCATCCTGGTAGAGCTGGGCGTTCTCGATCGCGATCGAGGCGGAGTCGGAGAAGGCCTGGAGCAGGCCCAATTCGTCCTCGGTCAGTTGGGCCCCCGTGGGGAGGCGGAGACAGAGGGCACCCAACGTCTCGCGGGCGGAGCGGAGCGGTAGGCAAAAAACGACGCCGGAGCCGTCGATATAGTCGATGTCGGTCGCCTGGGCGGCGCCGGTCCGGACCACTTCCCGGACCAGCCGGTCGCGGGAGGAGTTCACCACCTGCCGGTCGTGTCCGACGAAGTGCTCGACGGTCGGTTGCTCGGCCGGCGGACCATTGCCCTGCCGGTGTGGCATTCGGAAGATCGCCGCCGCGTCGGCGTTGATCAGCTCCACGGCTTGCTCGGCGATCAGGCGGAGGACGCCGGAGAGATCGAGCGTCGAGGCGACGATGCGGGACACCCGCTGCAGGGTGCCGAGTTCGGCAACCTTGCGGCGCAGGCGGGCGTCGGTCTGGCTGTAGAGGCGAGCGTTCTCGATCGAGATCGTGACCTCTCCGGCGATGGTCTCGACGAAGGCGACCTGATCGGGCTCGAAGTCGATCCGGGCCACGTAGAGGATATTCAGGACCCCCACCAGCCGGTCGACGCCCCGCAAGACCAGGGGAACCGAGAGTTGCGAGGCATAGACCTGGTCGCCCATGCCGGGGTGGGCCAGGAAGGTCTCGTGCAGGTGGGCGTCGGGCGCGGCGACCGGGCGTCGCTCGCGGGCCGCCTGGCCGGTGATCCCCGTAGCCGGGCGAAGGGTGACCGCCCCGACCGAGGCGGCATTCAGGCCGACCGCGGCCCGCAGGGCCAGCGAGTCGGTCGCGGCGTCGTAGAGGAACAAGGCACAGGCGTCGGCGGCGGTCGCCTCGGCCACCACCCGGACCGTCGCGTCCAGCATGTCCGTCAGTTCGAGGTGGGCGGTGACGGCCCGGTTGACGTGGTGGAGGGCGGCCAGGCGGGAGAGTTGGGCGGGCATCGGCGGGTCAGGAAACGATTTCGCCGCCGCGCTCTGGCCCGCGCCGTGGGACCTGGCGGTGGCGGCGAGGGCGATTCCGGCCGCGAGCATCGTGCCGGAGTCCGATACCTCTCCGCCGGTTCGCTCGAAGAGTTCCTGCAGGGCGTCGGTCGACGCCGCCATCGTGTCCTCGAGCGAGATCCCGGCCAATGCCGTCCGGCGGCCGAAGGCGGTGAACGCGTCGCGTAACGATTCCCCGGTGGCGTGCGTGGTACGCCCCTCGCCCGGAAAATCGGCGAGGAGTTCGGCCCGCAGTTGGCCGCCGATCGTGGTCAGGGGCATCGTCGAAATCATCCCGGCCTCCGGGTCGGCCGGGGTCTTCCCGGCCACGGGCACGCGTCGGCTACAGGTGCCGGTCGAACCAACCGAGCAGGTGATGGAGGCGGGCGAGCCGGCGACTCGGTGTGCCTGACCGGGACAACTCGTGGCCCTCGTCGGGAAACCGGACGAACCCGACCTCCCGCCCGAGCCGCGTCAGGGCGACGAACATCTGCTCGGCCTGGGCGATCGGGCACCGGAAGTCGCGTTCGCTGTGGAGGATCAGCAGCGGGGTGGTGATGCGATCGACGTAGCCGAGGGGCGAATGGTGGTCCAGGCGGTCCCGTTCCTCCCAGGGGGTACCGCCGAACTCGTACTCCCCGAAGGTGAACCCGATGTCACTGGTCCCGTAGAAGGAGCGAAAGTCCGAGACGCAACGCTGGGTGACCGCGGCGGCGAAGCGGTCGTCGTGGCCGATGATCCAGTTGGTCAGATACCCGCCGTACGAACCGCCGGTGACCCCGAGCCTGGCGTCATCGATGTCACCCAGGCTAACGACGTGGTCCAGCGCGGCGATGACATCGGGCATGTCGGCCTCGCCCCATTCTCCCCGGGTCGATCCCGTGAAGGCTTCCCCGTATCCGGATGACCCGCGCGGGTTCGCGTAGCAGACGACGTACCCCCGCGCCGCCATGAGCTGCATCTCGTGGAACATCGACCAGGCGTACATCGCGTGCGGTCCCCCGTGGATCTGGAGGATCAGCGGTGACGCTACGCCTCCGATCGCCGCGGGCGGCCGCAGGACCCACCCCTGGACGCGCCCACCATCGACCGGGCTCTCGCACCAGAACGATTCGGGGACGGCCAGGGCCACCTCGGACAACCATTCCCGATTGTGGTCCGTCAGGGCCGTCTCTTGGCCCCCCGCCAAGCGCCACAGTTCGGCCGGACGGGCCGGGTCGCCCGAGAGTAGGACGGCGTCCTTGCCACCGGCACCCGCGAGGTCGAATCCGGAAATGCGGCGGGGCCCCCCGGCGATGACCTCGACCGCGCCGCTGCCCAGGTCCACCCGGACGAGGTCGGTCGCACCGTGTTCGGAGGAGAGGGTAAAGATCGCCCCGCCATCTGCAGCCCAGCGAGGTGCCGCCTCGCTCCCGGCGGTCACATCGCTCATCCCCGAATCCTGAAACGTCCGGCCCTGGCCCCGTGTCCGATCCGCCAAGGCACGGGACGCGAGGTCGAGGGTCCAGACGTGGGTGTCCTTGGCCGAACTCCCGATCGGTTGGTCGGTGCCGAGCAACACGACGGTCGAGCCATCGGGGGAGAGGGCCGGGGCGGAGAACTGGTACTCCCCCGGCGTGAGGCAGTCCGGCTCGCCGCCGGAAACGGCGACGCGGTAGACCAGCGACCGGCCATTGCGCTCCCGTCCATCGGTCCGGTTCGAGATGAAGAGCAACGCCGACCCGTCGGCAGTCCAAACCGGGTCGCCGTCGTCGAACGGGCCGGTGGTCAGCTGGCGCGCCTCCCCGCCGGCGGCCGGGATGATCCAGACGTGGTCGTAGGCCTCGATGAACCCGACGCCGTCGAAGCGGTACCGGAGTCCGGTGATGATCCGCTCGTCGGCGACCGGCGTGGCGATCTCGTCCCCGGCGTCCGGGTCGTCCTCCGGACGGGTGCCCGACAGGAAGGCGATCCAGCGACCGTCAGGGGACCAGACCGGGTGCGAGGCTCCCCGGGAGAGGGCGGTGATCTGGCGCGCCTCGCCACCGGCGAGGGCGATCGCCCAGATCTGGGTCGGAGTCTTGGGGAGATTCTTGCCGGGGCGCTTCGGGCCCGTCTTCTCCCGTTCCGCATCATCGTCACCGGGCACGCCTTGGGCGGGCCGGTTCGAGACGAAGGCGATCTCGGTGCCGTCCGGCGACCAGCGGGGCGATGCGTCCCGGGCGGTGCCCGCCGTCAACTGCCGTTCGGCCCCACCGTCGAGGGGGCGGGTCCAGATCCCGCCAAGGTAGGTATCGCGGTCGCGGTCAAGCCGGGTCACGGCGTAGGCCACCGCGTCACCTGCGGGCGACACCTGCGGGTCGCCGACGAGGCGGAGGGCGAAGAGGTCGTCAGCGGTGATCGGTCGTCCGCCGCCGGTGTTCGCGTTCTGGGCACCGTGGCCAGGATCGGTCATACGGACTCCCTGTTGTTCAGCATGTTTACGGGATGGTGGGACGCTCCTCGACCGGCGAGCGGCCAAGCATAGCGGAGGGACGCGACCCGGGCAACGCACCGGGTCGTGCGGGGGTGGCCATCCCGTTTCCGGAAAGACGCGAGCACTGGGTCGCATGGCGCACGGGGTGGGCCGAGACAGACGGCGCGTCCATCGACGTCACCGCCGACTCGGTCCAAAACTGACCCTGGCTCGTTCGCCCAGACGATATTGACGGCCACGGATCGTTCGACGAGCGCGTCGCCATCGTGTGCTGGGCTGATGACAGGCTGTCCCAGCCACTACTCGAGGCGCCGTCGGGTCGTCAAGGCGGATCGAACGATTGCCAGATTTCGGCGAAGCCCGGTGGGGGGGCCGGACCGACCGTTGGCAAGCAAATTCGGCAACCCGTCGCCGACCGACACTCCGCCGCTCGCTTCCGATATTCTTTGAACGTGTTATGAAGACCCGCGCCCTTCCCCCTCCGGCGGCCGTGGCGGTCTACACTTGGTGATTAGCCGGAGGGGCGAGGACCGCCCGTCACTGCCATTTCCCATCGTTCCGGAAGTCCTGATGCCCCGTCCCATCCCGGTCCCAAGGTCACGAGTTCGCCAACGAGACCCCGGCGTTCCGTCGCCGCGCCGCGAGCGGCGCCGGCGGTCACACGTCGCGGCTCGTGGTGATGGCCCGCCCGACGGCTCGTTGCCGGGGCATGCGGTCGGACGTTTCGTGGCTCGATTCGCCGACGCCTGGGAGGGACCGCCTTCCGTCCGGTCCGCCCCGTTCCGGGCACTGGTCGGGGCAGTGATGATCAGTCTCGCCGCCTCCCTCTTGATCGGCGCGGCCCGGATCGATGCGTACCTCAACCGGGGCATCGAAACCGGCAACGAGGCGTCGGCCGTCGCCCACCAGACGGGCCGGGACCTCGGGATCGCCCGCGATCTCGTCGGCCAGGACGAGGCGACCTTAGCCGGCACGGCGGCGACCCTGGCCGCCGCTGGGGTTCGCTTCGTCCGTCAACCGTTCGTCTGGGCCGATATCGAGCCGGAACCGGGCGAGTTCGATGTGGCTGCCCAGGAGCGGGTCGTCCGCGTCCTGGGTGAAGCCGGCATCTCGGTCGTGGCCGTATTGATCGGTGCGCCGGCGTGGGCCTCGGAAGCCGCTCCGCCAGGGACGACCCGCCCCCCGGCAGACGTGGCCGACTTCGCCGCGTTCGCCGCCGAGACCGCCCGGCGCCTCCCGGACCTCCGCGTTTTCCAGATTTGGGACCTGCCGACGTACCCAGAATCGTGGGGAGGACGGGCGGCCGCGCCAATCGCCTACGCCGAACTGCTGCGGGCCGCCGCCGGGGCGATCCGGGAAGTGGATCAGGAGGCGATCCTGGTCACCGCCGAGGTTCGGCCCGCGCGTGCCGCGGGAGACGCGGATGACCTCGCCTTCATCGGCGCACTCTACGACCTTGGTCTGGAGGAGTCGTTCGACGCCGTTGCCGTCGGACTCGACGCGGGAGGGTATGCGCCGCTGGACCGCTGGGTCGAATCTGGACGAGCGAATCTCTCTCGTCCCATCCTGGTGCGCGAACTCATGACGAGGCGCGGAGACGTCGCGACGCCGGTCTGGATGACCTCGTTCGCTTGGGCCGGCATCGTCACGGAGCGGTCAGGGCGCGGGGTTGATGTCCTGATCGGCAGTCTGGACCGGATGCGGGGGGAGTGGCCCTGGATGGGACCGGTCTTCCTGGCCGCGTCGAACGTTGGCCCCGGAGCAATCGGGGCAACGAACCCGCTCGGTGCCGTCGAATTGGCGGCCCTGACCGGGCGTGCCGAGCGGGGTGGGAACGTTGCCGGACCTGGTCAGTTGCCGCTCGACGCCCCGGCAATCGTCTATTCAGGGCAGTGGGTGGACGAGTCGGTCGGCGACCTCCGGTTCCGCCGCACCGGACAAGCCGGTGCGAGCGCGACCATAGCGTTCGAGGGCACGGCCATATCGGTGTCCCTCCGGTACGGGCCGAGCGGGGGTTTGGTTCTCTATACCGTCGATGCCCAGCCCGTCGCCGGTAACGCCGTGGTGCGGGACGGAGCGAGCGTGCTCGACCTCCGAAATCTGGTCGCCGTCGAAGACGAAGTCGTCCTCGCGACCGGTCTTGGACCGGGTCGACATGAGGTGCGGATGACATTGGCCGGGCGTCCCGACGAACCGGAGACGGCGGTCGACCTGGCTTTCGGGGGTGCGACGGTCTTCCAAGACGCGTCCGACAGTTGGCCGATCAATGTCCTGGCCGGGGTCAGCCTGATCGGCTTGTGGTACGGGGTACGGGAGCTGGCGTTCGCCTTGGGCCTGGGTACCAAATGGTTGGTCCGGCACCGGCAGATCGACCTGGGCCCCCCGCTGTCCAGCTGGCAGCCGCGACGCGGCTCCTGACGCCAGGGCGATCTTCCTGAGCCTTCACGGGCCCCGGACCGTCACTGGGCCTGACCTCCCTATACTTCGGCTCCGCGTGAGGAACCTCGAACGACGTTGTCCCCTCGTGGTGCGGAGGTGAACGGGATCCATGGCCACGGAAACCTTCGTCTCGCCTCCCGACGACTCGCCGGTCCAATGGCCGCGCTTCGCCGCCGCCATCATCCCTACCGGTCTGGCCGTCATCGCGGTGGTGATCCTGATCGGCATGGCCTGGCCGGTGGACATCGTGGTGCTGGCGGGGACCATGGTCGGCCTACTCGCTATCCGTTGGCCGGAGGTCGGCCTGACGGCGATGGTCATCGCCATCCCCCTCCAGGACAGCGTCCAGGGTCGTATCGGAACCGATGACGTGACGTTCAGCGACGCGGTCGTGGTGGCGATCCTCTGCGCCTGGGGCTTGCGGAGCTTGCTGGCCCGCGAATGGCCGTGTCTGTCGCCTGTCTCGGTGACCTATGGTCTCCACGTCGGGGTCGTGGCCCTGTCCGTCCTCGCGGCCCGGCAGACGAGCCTGTGGTCGGTGGAGACGACCCAGTGGGTGATGGGGTTCGGGGTCTATGTTCTCGCCCACGACGTGCTGTCGCGTCGCCGGGGTGCCATCGCCGCGATAGTCCTCGTGACGGTGGTCGGCACGACCGTGCTGTCGGGGTACGCCTTCTACCAGGTCCAGAGTTCGGCCGGACCAGAATCGTTCCGGTTGGATGGCGTCACCCGGGCGTTCGCCACGTTCCGGCACCCCAACGTGTTCGCTGGATA
>JBBJOE010000118.1:0-7512 GCA_037721765.1 Thermomicrobiales bacterium | reverse complement strand
CCCTTGATGCTGGGGATCGTGCAGAAGGCGCAGGCGTGATCACACCCGTCGGCCACCTTCACGTAGGCAAAGGGCCCGGCCTCGGACCGCCGAAAGGTGGTCAGCATCCCCTCGCAGCCGGCGACCTCGGGCATCTCGGGCTCGCCGAGGAGCCCCCCGACCACGTCACCGATCCGGTACCACTCCCGGGTCGACAGGATATGGTCCACCCCGGTCGGGATCTCGGTGGCATGGTTGCCGAGCGCGGGCATGCACCCGGCCGCGATCACGACCTGGCCGTCTTGCCGCCGGTCGATCACCGCCTGGATAGCATCAATCGACTCCTGGCGGGCGGCACCGAGGAAGCCGCAGGTGTTGACGATGACGACCCCGGCCCCGTCGGGGTCGGTGGTCGGCCGCAGGCCACGCTGCCGGAGCAGGTGATCCATCCCGTCGGAGTCGACCCGATTCTTGGAACACCCGAGGGTGAGGATATGGAATGCGCCATCGCGCTCGGTCCGCGGGTCTCGATCCATGCGGTCTCCCGTGCCGGGCGCTCGCCGTTCGCGAGGGCCCCGTCGCACCCGGGCCGCCCCCGTGGGGGCGATCGCTAACGGTAGTTCGTGAATTGGAGGGCAATCGGGAGGTCATCCCGCCCCTTGAGGGCCTGGATCACCGCCTGGAGGTCATCCCGGTTCTTACCCTGGACCCGGATGGCATCACCTTGGATCTGGGGCGTGACCTTCTTGAACTCGTCCCGGATCTGCTTGGTGAGGTCCTTGGCGATCTCGGTCGAGATTCCCTCGCGCAGCGTGATCACCTGCCGGACGCGTCCACCGGAGGCCGTTTCCTCTTCACCGTAGTCCAAGACCTTCAACGAGAGGCCACGTCTGATGAACTTGCTCTCGAGGATGTCGCGCACCGCCCCGGCGGTATACTCGTTGTCAGTAGTCATGGTCAACTTGGATTCGTCGAGGACCAACTCCGTGCCGCTATCCTTGAGATCGTAGCGGGTCTGGACATCCCGCTCGGTCTGGTCGATGGCATTCTTCAACTCTTGGCGGTCGAAGCTGGACACGATATCAAACGATGCGACGGCAGCCATGGTACTCCTTCCTTCCTCGAAGACAACGTCCCATTGTACCCCGGACCACCCGGTCGCGGCGTGTCCGGCCCACCTGACTCACCGGGAGGGCGCAGACTCCTCGGCTCTGAACCGGTCCAGCCCTCGACGTCCCCGATTGGCCCGATGCTTTCCTCGTCTTCTGCTCGTCGATACGCACCGGGAATACACTCTCTTGATCGACCGCACGATGCCGGAATCAACAGCCGCACGGAGCCCCGATCGGCCCGCGGGGACGGGCGCACCGCGGCGCGTCGTCTGGACGTTCCTCCGGATCCCCCTGCTCTACAAAGTCCTGATCGCCAACGCCACGATCGTGGTCGTCGGCGCGGTGGTCGGCACCTGGTTAACGGCGACCACCGTCCGGTCGGCACCGGATGACTTTGGGCTGTTGATGATCGGGAGCTTTATCGTCCTCGGGGTGACGCTGAGCCTCGCCGTCAATTATGTCGTGCTGCGGGCGGCGTTCCAGCCCCTCCACGAGTTGGAAGACGTCGCGGCATTGATCCGGCACGGCGATTTTACTCGCCGGGCCGAACCCGGCATCTTCGGCGATCCCCAACTGTCCTCCCTCGCCTCGACGTTCAATGCCACCCTGGACGCCTTGGTCCGGGATCGAGCCGAACTCCGCCATCTCGCCTCCCAGGTCATCCGGGCCCAAGAACAGGAGCGACAGCGGGTGGCCCGGGAACTTCATGACGACACCGCTCAAGTGCTCTTCGCCCAACTCCTCCAATTGGCCGCCCTCAAGCGGTCGCCAATCGAGGACGTGGCCCGGACCGCGACCGACTTCGAGGAGATGACGGTCGAGGCTCTTGAGAGCGTCCGCCGGCTGGCCCTGGAGTTGCGCCCGCCGGCCCTGGACGACCTCGGCCTGTTCGCGGCCCTAGAGGGGCTGGCCCAGCGTTTCGGTGACCAGTTGGCGATTCCCGTGGAGGTCCGGGTCCGGGGGCCCCGCACCCGACTCTCGGCCGAGGTCGAACTGGTCCTCTACCGGATCGCCCAAGAAGCGATGATCAACGTTGCCAAACACGCCCGTGCCAGCCGGGCGGTGATCGACATCGACCGGGCGTCCGATGGGCTGTCGCTCTCGGTCCGGGACGACGGTCGTGGTTTCGATGCGTCCGAACCGTCCGCGCCGGGTGCCCCCGGACTCGGGCTCGGCATCTTCGGCATGAACGAGCGGGCCGCACTCGTCGGCGGCACGCTCCATATCTGGCAGCGGTCGGGCGGGGGAACCGAGGTGTTCGTGTTCATCCCGGCCGAGGCCGTCAACGCCATCGGAGGCACGTCGCGATGACCGCACCCAACGCCCATGCGGACAGCACGGTCGAGACGGCCATCATCAGCGTCGTGTTGGCCGACGACCACGCCATCGTCCGGGCTGGCCTGCGGGCATTGCTCGAATCGCAGCCCGACATGCGCGTCATCGCCGAGGCCGGAGACGGCCCTTCGGCGGTGGAACTGACTCGACAGCACGTCCCGGCCGTGGTGATCGCCGACCTCTCGATGCCCGGGGGCGGGCTCGAGACGATCTCCGAGATCACCAAACTGGGCCTTCCGACGCGCGTCTTGGTCCTGACCGTCCACGCGGAGGAACGCTATCTCCTGCCGGTGCTGGAAGCGGGGGGATCAGGGTACGTCCGCAAGTCCAGCGCCCACACCGACCTACTCGACGCGATCAGGACCGTGTCCCGGGGCGAAGTCTTCCTCGACCCGGCCGCGACGAAGACCCTCCTGCACGGCTATCTCGGACGCGTCCATTCCGGCGATGAGACAGACCTCCGGGAGGTCCTCTCAGAACGCGAGCGAGAAGTCGTCAAGCTCACCGCCGAGGGCCACACGGCCCAGCAGAGCGGCGACATCCTCTGTCTGTCCCCCAAGACGATAGAGACGTACCGTCACCGGGCGATGCAGAAATTGGGCCTGACGACCCGGGCCCAACTCGTCCGCTATGCCCTGCGCTCCGGACTCTTGGGGTCGGACGACTCATGACCATGGTGCGGGGCGACGACCATCCTTTACTCGCCCATCGCGACGAGTGGTTTCGGTCCGAGTCGAGGTGTAAGGAAATCCCCCACACCGTTGTCAAAGTTTCACCGTCAATCCGGGCACCGATTCACAAACCTGTCCCGTCCATGGCGCCATGAGCTGCCTCGTAGTATTCGGTCAGCAGATCTCGCGAGCACGCAACGGGGCCTCGCGAGACCGGATTGGTCCAACTTTGGAGGGGTCGACGCTCGCCCTACCCGCACAGGAGCACACGACATGGACGCACCACGGCGACCGACGACGATGATGGACGCCCTCGACCGGCCCCCGGTGCCACTGGCCGGCGCGGTTCACCCCAAGTGGTTCACGATCGACGAGACCCTGGAAGCGCTGCCCGAGGAGCCCGAAGACCCGACCCGATTCGACGCCTTCATGCAGTTGATCAAGACGGCCGGAGCGTTGGACCGGGCGGCCACCCATATCCTGGCCGACCTCAACCTGACGGCGGGCGCCTTCGCCGCCCTGCTGGAGTTGCAGGTGGCCAGTGACACCGGGCTCGCCCCCTCTCAGCTGGCGCGGCGGTTAGCGGTGGCGAGACGTACGGCAACGCTCTACGTCGATATCCTGGCCCGCAATGGCTGGGCCGAGCGCTGCGCCCACCCGGACGACAAGCGGATGGTCCTGGCCCGTCTCACCGACGAGGGACGCCAACTGCTCGACGACGTCGCGAACGGGTACAAGCAGCGCCTCGCCGCCCTTTTCATCGACATGAGCCCGATCCAGGCCGAGCGGCTGCGGCAACTGCTGGCCGGGATCGATACCACCGGCCAGCGCGTGATCGAGGAAGATGTCATCGACCGGTTCGCCGCGTCGATCTGATATGGCCGGGCTTCGAGAGTGCCCGAATGATCTTCAGCGACGAACGCGGGGCGGCCCGATCGGGCCGCCCCGCGTTCGTCTCGCCCCGGTTTCGCCCATCATGAGCTGGCACCGGCAGTCTGACCCAAGACCTGGCGACAGACGATCGTCGAGAGCGGACGGAGCGAGATCGTCCGGCCACCCCGGTAGGTCTTGCCGGTCGGGATGTCGGCAACCATGGTGTCGACCAGGACTTCCCAATCCATGCCGCCGTTCGCGACAGACCGTGGCAGTTTGAAGCGGACGGGCTGCTCGTCACCATTCATCAGGATCAGCAAGGTGTCGCCGGTGACCTTGTTCCCGTACTCGTCATTCTCATCGATGGCGTCCCCCGCCAGGCGCAGACCGAGCACCCGGAGACTGGCGTCGGCCCATTCCGCCTCGGTCATCTCCGTCCCGTTCGACCGGAACCAGGTGATGTCCTTGACGTCGGACCCTTGGATGCGCCGGCCCTGGAAGAAGCGACGGCGGCGCAGGACGGGCTGGGTGGCACGTAGGTCGATCAGCGACCGGGTGAACTCCAACAACTGCCGGTCGCGATCGGCGAGGTCCCAATCGTACCAACTGATCGGGGAGTCCTGACAATAGGCGTTGTTATTCCCATCTTGCGTACGACCGATCTCGTCCCCGCCACAGATCATCGGAACACCCTGGGACAGCAGCAGGGTCGTCAGCAGGTTCCTTCGCTGCCGGTCACGAACATCGAGGATGGCCCGGTCGCCGGTGGGGCCCTCGACGCCGTAGTTGCGGGACAAATTGTCGTCCGAGCCGTCCCGGCTATTCTCGCCGTTGGCCCCATTGTGCTTCTGGTCGTAGCTGACGAGGTCGTTGATCGTGAAGCCGTCATGAGCGGTGATGAAGTTGATACTGGCGTAGGGCCGCCGGCCGTCGTTCTGGTAGAGGTCAGATGACCCCGTCAGCCGGTACCCCATCTCGGCCACCGGGCGATCGTCGCCCCGCCAGAACGAGCGGGCAGTATCGCGGTACTTGCCGTTCCACTCTGTCCAGAGGATCGGGAAGTTGCCGACCTGGTACCCCCCGGCACCGATGTCCCAGGGTTCGGCGATCAGTTTCACCTGCGACAGGATCGGGTCCTGGTGGATGATGTCGAAGAAGGCGGAGAGACGATCGACATCGAACAACTCGCGGGCCAGGGCCGAGGCCAAGTCGAACCGGAAACCATCGACGTGCATCTCCAGCACCCAATATCGTAAGGAGTCCATGATCAGTTGGAGGACCTGCGGGTGGCGGACATTGAGGGTGTTTCCGGTCCCCGTAAAATCCATGTAGAACCGTTCCTGGCCGGCGACCAGACGGTAGTAGACGGCGTTGTCGATGCCCCGGAAACCGATCGTCGGGCCGAGGTGATTCCCTTCGGCCGTGTGGTTGTAGACCACGTCCATGATCACTTCGATCCCGGCCAAGTGCATGGCCTTGACCATCGCCTTGAACTCGGCCACCTGCTGACCCTGGCGAGTCTCGGTGGCATACCGGCCCTCGGGCGCGAAATACCCGATCGAGTTGTAGCCCCAGTAGTTGCTCAGTCCGCGCTCGACCAGGAAGTGATCGTCCAGGAACGCGTGGGTCGGCAGCAATTCCACGGCGGTGATGCCGAGGCGCTTGAGGTAGTCGATCGCTACCGGGTGGCTCATCCCGGCATAGGTCCCGCGCATCTCCTCGGGGATGTCCGGGTGCTGCTCGGTGAATCCCTTGACGTGGACCTCATAGATGACCGAATTGTGCCAGGGGATTTTTGGGAAGCGGTCGTTGTCCCAGTCGAAGTAGGCGTCCGCGATGACCGACTTCGGCACCCCGGCGGCGTCATCGCGGGTGTCGAAGGTGAGGTCGGCATCGGCCGCGCCGACCGTGTAGCCATAGACCGATTCATCCCAATCGATCTGCCCGTCGATCGCCTTCGCATATGGATCGAGCAGCAGTTTGTTCGGGTTGAACCGGTGACCGCGGCCGGGGTCGTAGGGTCCATCGACCCGGTAACCATACCGCTGGCCAGGACGGACGCCGGGGAGATAGCCATGCCAGACGTGAGCCGTGTATTCCTCCAACTTCACGCAGTCGGTCTCGTGGCCGAGATCGGCGTCAAAGAGGCAGAGGTAGACGGCCGAGGCGTTTTCGGAGAACAGGGCGAAGTTCGTCCCTTGTCCATCCCAGGTGGCCCCGAGCGGGTATGGCCGACCCGGCCAGACCCGCGTGGCCCGCGCGGCATTTCGGACGGTGGCGGTCACGGCAACTCCCAGGGTTCACGAAGTCGATGGCATGATGACGGAATCGACGCCGCGCGAATTGGCGCGGCCCGACGCTCGGCAAGGCGGTCCGTACACGACCGGAGCCCGTCGACCGCGTGGCGAGCCGTCGGGGGAGCGGGGGAGGCTTCGCCGATCAGCCCTGGGGCGAGTTGGTCGGTCCGCCCAATTGGGAAGCCGGGAGGGTCGAGTGGTGATCGGCGGGCAACTCGTCCATCAGTCGGATGGAGATCAATTCGAACATGCCGTCGCCGTGACCGTGCAGTGCTTGGACCCGCTGAGCAGCCGAGGCGGCATCGTTGGCGTCGACGTGCTCGACCCGTTGCTCGCCCGCGACCTGGTAGGACACTTCGTAATGCATTCGACTTCTCCCACATCATCCTGCCCGGTCGCCGCCCCGCGGTGACCGGCGGCCCGCTCGTGCGCGCCAGACCAAACGTCGCGAACACAGACGAGTACGCGCAGGATCAGTACCGGGACTATACCACCGGCCTAACGGCGTGTCCGTTCACCCCGTAGGTCACCGGCCCTCGGCGGTTGCCGAGTACGGCGACGGAGTCATCACTTTGCCCCTGCCATCACCGAGTGGTCCACCTGGCATCCTGGGACACGCCGGGCGGCGACGTGGCGGCCACGACCATCGCTTGATCGGCTGCTCGGAAAGCCGCCAGGGCACTATCGAGGAGAGCCACGCTCCTTCCCATGGCATCCCAGTCGAACCGTACCAGGGCCGACCGTGCCTGGCGGATGCTGGCGGCGGCATCATCGCGACCAAGGACGTAGTCAGCGTCGGCCCCGATGAACCGGTCCGGCACGGATCGCTCGTCCCGAACCAGGTTGATCTCGCGAATCAGGACCTGGACCCGATTCTGCCCGTCGATCAATGCTCCGGCGTCCCGGCTCCTGGATCGCCCGAGGTCCACCAGAATCGCCGTTTCGGTCGCTAACGCCCGGAGGCGAGGTTGGACCGCATCGAAATACGTTTGATCGTCGACCGGCAGTCCGGGGGACACCGCGACCGGGAGCGGGACGGCAACGGACGCCGGTTGTCCCGCCACGATCGCGAACCATCCAGCGGCGATCAGGAGGCAGAGGACCACCGCACCGATGGCACCAGATTGACCTGTCCCAGTCAACCGTCCCATCTCCGTGCCCTTTCCGTCACATGATCCGGCCGCGGCGATGACACCGGGATCACATGTCGAGCTTGCGCCGCTACCACATCGGAAGAAGTTGGAT
>JBBJOE010000117.1:0-7542 GCA_037721765.1 Thermomicrobiales bacterium | reverse complement strand
CGGGTGGGACGCGGGCTCGGTCGCACGGGGAGTGCACCTGGCGAGTCGCCGACAGGGGTTGCCGGCGACTCGCCTGGGGGATGGGAAGGGGTGCCGGGGCGCCGGCCCAGGGCGGCCACTCGCCGTGGGGTGACGCGTGGCCAGGGCCGGAGCCCCCGGAAGGATCGACGCGGACGGTCGCGTGGGGCGATGGCGTCCGGCGATCCCTGACACTGCCGTGGGATGACGGTGTCGTGGTCGCACACCCGCTTCCACTCTGACAAACGTCCGGGGCGGGCCGGTGGTTTCACAGCCTTTTCCCAGTATCATCCGTCCGGCATGGGCCGCCGGGAGGGCCCGCCCCCGATGTCGCCGTCTCTGGTCGCCCGTCGTGATGCCCATGCCACTCCTGGAGCCCGTTCGAGATGCCCTTCCCCACCGCGGACGCGCCACCGAGCCAGGAGACGCTCCATGCCCCGATCGTGGTCGTCGGGGCCGGGATGGCCGGGCTCACCTGCGCCGTCGAGTTGGCGCGGGCCGGCCGCCACGTCCTGGTCCTGGAGGCCTCGGATGGGGTCGGGGGCCGGGTCCGGACCGACCGCCACCGGGACGGATTCCTGCTCGACCGGGGGTTTCAAGTCTTGCTGGAGGCCTACCCCGCCGTCCGGCGTCAGGTGGACATCGACGAACTCCGACCCCGGGCCTTCGATGCCGGGGCCCTGATCTGGACCGGGCGGCGCCTGGTCCCCCTGGCCGACCCGCTCCGCCACCCCGGTGCCGCCCTCCGCGACCTCACCAGCCCGGTCGTCGGGGCCCGCGACGCGGCCCGCCTGGCGGCCCTCGGAGCCCGGGCCCGGCTGGCGGGCTGGGAGACGGCCGCCGCGGCCGCCGCCGACGGCGGGGAAGACCGGTCCTCACTCGACGAATTGCGGGCGCGAGGGTTCAGCCAGCCCTTCATCGACCGCTTCGCCCGGCCGTTCTGGGGCGGCATCCTCCTCAGGCCTGGCCTGGAGACCAGCGCCGGGACCCTGCGGTTCACCACCAAGATGTTCCTCCAGGGCCGGGGCATCCTGCCGGAGGCGGGGATGCAGGCGTTGCCGGAAGCACTGGCCCGCCGCCTGCCCCTCGGCGCCATCCGCCTCCACCGCCCGGTCGAGGCGATCGTCCTCCGCGATGGCCGGGCCGTCGCGGTCCGGGTCGGCGGGCGGGGGCACGGCGAGGTGGTGCCGGCCTCGGCGGTGGTCGTCGCCACCGACCCTCCGGCGGCACGCCGCCTGACCGGCCTGGAGACGATCCCGGCCGAGGGGGTGCCATCGACCACCGTCTACCTCACCAACCGCCGCGCGGGCGGCCCGCCCCCGCCCCTCGGCCGCCGCCTGACCCTGGACGGCACCGGCACACTGGCCGTCAACAACCTGGGTGCGCTCTCCACCGTGGCCCCCAGCTACGCCCCGGTGAGCCGGCATTTGCTGTCGGCCGTCGTTCTGGGGGAGTGGGCCGGGAACCCGGACGATGAGGCCGTGATCCGGCGGGCGCGGGACGACAGCGCCCGGATGATGGGCCACGACCCGGCCGAGTGGGAGGCGCTCGGGCTCGTCCGGGTCCCCTTCTCGCAATACGCCCAACCCCCCGGCATCTTCTCCCGCCTGCCGGGGGTGCGGACACCGACCGCCGGGCTCTACCTGGCGAGCGAGGCGACGGTCGATTCGAGCTACAACGGGGCGATCACCAGCGGGGAGGCGGCCGCGGCGGCCATCCTGCGCGATGTCCCCCGGGCGGGGGTGGGAGGACGACACGATGCACGGTGAGTACAAGACCCCAGGCGGCAAACTGGTCGCGGTCGACTTCGTGGTCTCCGGGGAGGTCATGCGCGGGGTGCAGGTCTCGGGCGACTTTTTCCTCTACCCGGACGAGGCTCTCGACGATCTGAATCGTGCGCTGGAAGGCTTGCCGGTGGCCTTGGTGCATGCGGAAGCCGAGGCCAGACTGCGCGACGGCCTACGACCGGATGCTCACCTGCTCGGGACCTCGCCGGAGGGGATCGCCGTCGCCGTCCGGCGGGCGATCGAGGCGGGCGAGGGGGAAGGGGAGCGGGCATGAGCACCACCGAAATCATCCCGGCCGGGGGGCTGGACCGGCCCGAGGAAGTCGCCACCCGCCACGACGACCGCTGGGACCGATTCGACTGGCACCTGATCCCCGGGGTGGCCCGGCCGCCCCTGACGAATATGGCCCTGGATGAGGTCCTGACCAACCGGGTGGGGCGGGGCGAGCGGCCGCCGACGATCAGGGTCTGGGGCTGGGACCGGTCGTGCATCGTCCTGGGCCGGTTCCAGTCGGTCCGCAACGAGGTGGACCTCGCGGCGGCGGAGGCGGAAGTTGTCCAGGTGGTTCGCCGGATCAGCGGCGGCGGGGCCATGTTCGTCGAGCCGGCGGGGGCGATCACCTACTCGATCTACGCGCCGGAGTCGATCGTCGCCGGGATGACTTTTCCGGAGTCCTACGCCTTCTTCGACGGCTGGGTCGTCTCGGCCCTGCGCGAGTTGGGGGTCGATGCCTGGTACGCGCCGCTGAACGACATCACCTCGGCGGGCGGCAAGGTCGGAGGGGCAGCCCAGGCCAGGCGGGGCGGGGCCGTCCTCCACCACACCACGATGGCCTACGACATGAACGTCGCCAGGATGGTGAGGGTGCTGCGGATCGGCAAGGAGAAGTTGAGCGACAAGGGGGTCGTCTCGGCCGACAAGCGGGTCGGCCCGCTGCGACAGCAGACGGATTTGCCCCGCGACGTGATCATCAATCACCTGATCGGCTACTTCGGCTCCCACCACGGCCTGACCGACGACGAGGTGAGCCGGGACGAGCTGGCCGAGGCCGAACGCCTGGTCGAGGAGCGCTTCGGCACCTCGGCCTGGCTGCACATCGTGCCGTAGGACGGAGGGGACAGGGGGCAGGGGTCGGGGGGCTAGACAATAGTCGATAGAACGAGTGATTGACGCGTTGGTGACCGGCGCCGTGTTCGTCACATCTCGATCTCGAACAGGGCCGACACCTGGACGGAAAAGCCAGGCAGGACGTCGCCGCCGTCGAGGGTGCCGTGCCTCCCCAATTGGACGGGCGGGGAACCTGGTCGGTGTACCGTCACGGTTTCGTCTTCAGGTGACACGGTCCAGACCAGGCGCGTCCCGGCTGCCAGGTACTGCCCGATCTTCGCCCGCATCTCGGCTTCCCGGTCGTTGGGCGAGGTGATCTCCACCGCGAGATCCGGCGGAATGGGCCATGACCCCTTGGGGAGGCGACCGGCCGGGATGTGGTCGCGGGAGATGAACGCGACATCGGGGACACGGACGGTGGGCGATTCCGCGCTCAAGACAAAATTCGTCCCATCGCCGAAAACCAGACCGAGTGATCGCTCGATCACATGGGTCCGGAGGCGGTAAGCGAGCTGCGTCATGATCACGCCGTGCTCCGCCCCTGCCCCCTTCACCGTGATGACCTCCCCGTTGTCCAACTCCAATCGCGTACCGTCCAGTGGGTTGGGCAACGCTTCGAACTCGGCGACGGTGACGAGTCGTGTCGTGATGGTCATCAGGAGCCTTTCTCTTCGTGCGAGGCGGGGGTCGCCGGATGCCTATCGACAGTGTGCCTCACAGCTCGATCTCGAACAGGACCGACACCGGGACGGAAAAGCCGGGCAGGACGTCGCCGCCGTCGAGGGTGCCGGTGGTACCCACCTCGGTGATCAATGAATCGCCCGCGGCGGTGGTGCGGTAGACCGTCACGACGCCCTCGTCCGGCCACAGGACCCAGACCAGGCGGGTCCCGGCCACCAGGTACTGCCCAACTTTCGCTCGTACGTCGGCGGCTCGGTCCCAGGGTGAAACGACTTCGACCGCGAGGTCGGGTGGGCCGGGGGCAAAGCCTCTGAAGGTGAATCCCACCGGTATGCGATCCCGGGCGATGAAGGCGACATCCGGGACGCGGACCGTGGGCGGGTCATCGCTGAGGATGAAGCCGGTCCCATCGCCGAGGACATAACCGAGGCGGGTGCCGCGCACCGCGTCGCGGATCGCGTCGTAGACGGCCCCGACGATGAGCCCATGCTCCAGTGGCGACCCCGTCACCGTGATGACCTCCCCGTTCACCAATTCATACCGGGTCCCGTCCGAGGGCTCCGGCAGGGCTTCGTACTCGGCGATGGTGACGTGTCGGGTCGAGATCGTCATGGGTACTTCCTTTCCCGGCCGTGGCGAGGAAATGTGAATCGGGCGTGAAGACCCCGTGCCGGGCATCATCGCGTCGCGTCGCCCGTGTGGCGAGTGATCGCGAACAGTGCCGAGACCGGCACGGTAAATCCGGGCACGACATCCTCGCCGTCGAGCGTGTCACCATCGCCGAATTGGGTGGTAGAACCATCGGCTCGGTACACGGTCACGGTCTGGTCCCGGGGCCACAAAACCCAGACCAGGCGGGTCCCGGCCGCCAAGTAGTGGCTGACCTTCGCCCGTACCTCGGTCGCCCGGTCATTGGCGGAAACGATCTCCACCGCGAGGTCTGGCGCGCCGGGCCAGAATCCCTCTTCATGGTCGGCAGCGGGTACGTGGTCCCCGGACACGAAGGCCACATCGGGGACGCGGACCGTTGGGGGATCTTGGTCCAGGATGAACCCGGCGCCGTCAGTGAACACGAGTCCGAGTGATCGCAGAATGACATGGTCATCGAGCAGACGCGTCAGGTGCTTGGCAATCAAGTTATGCTGCCATGCCGCCCCCGTCACCTCGATGACCTCCCCGTTGACGAGTTCTAACCGCGTGCCGTCGGTCGGTTCGGGCAACGCCTCGTACTCGGCAATGGTGATGACGCGCGTCGAGATGGTCATGGCCCGCTCCTTCTCGCGTGAGCCTTGGGGGGGCGTCCGGTGACCGTATGGTACCAAGGCGAGCCTGGCGGTCCCGCGGGTCGCGGTCGCCTACCTCCCCGGAGATCGCGGCCCGCGCGCCGAGTCGGCGGGGCTCGCCAACCGGCGCGGGGTATCATGGCGCCGGAATCCGGACCGGTTCGCGATCCCCGAGGAAGCTTCCCCATGCGCCTGATCTCGATCGGCCTCGCCAGCGTCAATACCACGGTCGGGTCGTTCGGGTCGAATGTCGACCGGGCCCTGCGACTGGCGGGAGAGATGGCCGGGGCCGGGGTCACGGTGGCCCTGTTCCAGGAGCAGCTCGTCGGCGGGTATCCGGCCGAGGACCTGGTCCAATGGCGGGGGTTCGTCGATCACCAGTGGTATGAACTGGAGCGGTTCGTGGCGGGCACGGCGGCCTTTCCGATGGTCAGCGTGCTGGGCGTCGCGATCGACCACCAGGGGCGCCGCTATAACTGCGCCGCCGTCGTCGCGGGGGGCCGGGTGCTCGGCCTGGTGCCGAAGGAGAAGTTGCCGACCTACAACGTCTACTACGACCTCCGGACGATGGCCGCCGGCTATCCCGGGATGGCCGAGACCCACCGGGGCGTGCCGTTCGGGGACATGCTGTTCGGGTTCGACTTCGGCACGATCGCCGTCGAGGTCTGCGAGGACCTCTGGAGCCCCGACGGCCCGGTACGGCGCCGGGCCTACGGCGGGGCCGAGCTGGTCCTGAACCTGTCGGCCTCGGTCTACCGGGTCGGCATCGTCCAGACGCGACGAGAGCTGATCGCCACCCGCGCCGCCGACCACCAGGTTACCTATGCCTACGCCAACGCGATCGGGGCGAACGACGGGTTGATCTTCGACGGGGGTGGGTTCGTCAACCAGAATGGCAAGTGGGTGACCGAAGCACCCCGCTGGCGGGAGGGATTCGCCACGGCGACGGTCGACTTGGACCGGACCCTGCGCCTGCGGGCCGAGGCCACGACCTGGCGGATGGACCAGGCCGCCTTTGCCGTCGAGCACCCGGCGGTGCCGGTGACCGTCGTCGGGCCCGAGACGCTGGATACCCGAGACGACCGGGCCGCCCTGTGCTATCCCGTTCCGGCGCACGCCAGCTACTTCCTGCCCGACCCGGCCGCGGCGACCCGGCGGGATGTCCGGACGGAACTCTGCGAGGACATCCTCGATGCCCTGACCCAGGGGGTCGGGGACTACTTCGAGAAGACCGGCGCCTTTCGCCAGATCGGGGTCTCGCTCTCCGGCGGCCGGGACTCGCTGCTGACGCTGCTGGTCGCCCACCGCTACGCGTCGCGCCGGGCGCCGGGCGACCCGGGGGGAATCCTCCGCGCCTTCACCATGCCGTCGCGCTTCTCCAGTGACCAGACCCGGGGGGCGGCCGCGACGATCTGCCGCGAACTGGGGGTGCCGCTGGAGACGATCCCGATCGAGGAGGCGTTCGACCGGGAATTGGCCGCCGTGCGGTCGATGCTAGACGATGGGCAGGAGCCGACCGCCCTGACGGTCCAGAATATCCAGGCCCGGATCCGGGCCCAACGGATGTGGAACTGGTCCAACTCCAGCGGCGGCCTCTTCCTCCAGACCGGCAACATGAGCGAGAAGGCCGTCGGCTACACCACCGTCGGCGGCGACCTGATGGGGGCGCTCGGGGTCCTCGCCAACGTCCCGAAGACGGTCGTGATCTACCTGCTGGACTACCTCCTCGAACAGACCGGCCACGACGGCATCCGCCAGGTGCTGGGGCGCCCGGCCGGGCCGGAGTTGGCGGCGGACCAAGTCGGGGAGGAGGAGTTGATGCCCTTCCCCGTCCTCGACGCCTGTTTCTACCTGTTCGCGGCCGAGAAACTGACCCCGGAGGAGGTCGAACTGGCCCTGCGGGAGATGTTCCCGGCCATCTCCCGGGACATCCTGACCGGTCACGTCGCCAAGTTCACCCGCCTGTTCTTGCAGTCGATCTACAAGTGGGTCCAGTCGCCGATCTCGCTGCACATCGGCAACCTGGACCTGGATCGTGAGCGGGCCCTCCAACTGCCGGTCGTCACTGACCCCGGCTGGACGCGAAGGCCGGGACCGCACCCGGACGCCCCGGCGGAGGCCCGGGCGGACGCCGGGGCCGAGCGCGTGGTCGAGGAGCGGGTGCGGGGCAACGGGGCGGTCCTCCCGGCCTGACCCCTTCCCCCGCCTTGGTCCGATACGGGGCATCGCGCCAGCACGTTCATGCCCGATGGGCAACCCGTTGTTGCCCGTCGGATGTCGCGGGGCCACTTTTGTGCTGGCCCGGAGCACCGTTCGACCGCCGTGGTACTATACCGCTTTGCCTTTTGCTGCCTAACGGGCAACGACCCGACAGGTGAACCCCGATGCGGGGCGACGGTCCACGGAGGCGGAGGGACGGCATGACCAGGCGCACCACGACCCGGGCCGGAGATCGGGCGAAGCCCGCGGAACGTGGTCGGCGGGAGATCGCCGGGCCGGTCGCAGGCGGCCCGGTCGAGGTCACCGACGGGGCCCCGGGTCATGGTACCGAGGACGGGGCCGCCGACGACGACGCGGTCGAGCGCGACGCGGCGGCTTCGCGAAGTGGCGGGCGGGCGGGGGGGGCGGCGCCCGCCAGCGGCCCGGGCAGCTTCGGTCAGACGCTG
>JBBJOE010000116.1:0-7616 GCA_037721765.1 Thermomicrobiales bacterium | reverse complement strand
GCCGCGTGAACCCGTGGACCGAGCAGGTGAGCCGCGACGCCATCGTCGAGATGGCCAAGGCCCTCGTCGCCATCCCCAGCCCCAGCGGTGAGGAGGCGGCGGTGATGGCCTTCGTCGCCGAGTGGTGCGTCGCCCGCGGCATCGGTCACCAGGTCCTGGCGAGGGACCCGGCCCGGCCCAACGTGGTGGTCTCGGTCGGTGATCCGGCGGCCGGTCCGACCGTGGTGATGAACGGCCATCTCGACACCGTCCCGGTTTCCGATCCCGACACCTGGGAGAGCGGCCCCTACGAGCCGCGCCTCTCGGATGACGGCAAGCGCCTGTTCGGCCGCGGCGCCAGCGACATGAAGAGTTCCACTGGGGTGATGATCGTCCTGATGGACCTCCTCAAGGACGCCCCCTTGAAGGGCTGCCTCCAGGCCCACGTCGTCTCCGACGAGGAACTGAGCGCCCACTACGGCACCCGCTTCCTGATGGCCGAGATCGAGGCCGGCCGCCTGGCCCGGCCCGACTACTGCCTGATCGGCGAGAAGAGCGATCTCAAGGTCCGCAACGCCGAGCGCGGCATCCTCGGCATGGAGGTCACCTTCCGGGGCCGGGCCTCGCACACGGCGGCGGCCCGGGCGACCGGGATCAACGCGATCGCCAAGGCAGCCAAGGGCATCGTCGCCCTGGAGCACGACATCGACCGCTTCCACCCCTCGGTCGGCAAGCCTGTCATCAGCATCAACACGATCCATGCCGGGGTGGCCCACAACGTGGTCCCCGGCGAGTGCGTGTTCTCGATCGACCGCCGCCTCGTCCCCGGTGAGACCAAGGAGAGCGTGGTCGCCGAGACCCGCGCCCTGCTCGACGGCGCGGGCGAGGGCGACCCGGACTACCGCTACGACCTGACCGTCGATCCTCACGGCGACTTCATCGACGCCAACATCACCGCCGAGGACTCGCCGCTGGTGCGGTCGATCCAGGAGACCGTGCGAACCGTCCGGGGCCGGGAGCCGGAGTGGTTCGTGGCTTGGGCCGGGGCGACCGACGGCCGGTTCTACCGCCAGGCCGGCATCGACACCGTCGGCTTCGGCCCCGGCGGCGAGCGGGCCCATGGCGCCAACGAGTGCGTCTACGTCGACGACCTGGTGACCCAGGCCCAGGTCTACGTCGAGACCATCACCCGCCTCCTCGGCGTCGCCTGACGGGGCCGGAGTCGGAAGACGGTAGTCGGAAGACGGAAGAACGAGGGGATCGGGAAGGGACAGTAGACTTTCACCGTCTACGGTCTCGCGCCACCTGTCCCGAAGTGGTCGAACGCCCCGCCGCTGACCGTCTGCCAATGTCCGTCCAGATCGCGGAGGCGCAGTCGTGGGGTGTCAGCCGAGTTCCCGTCGGGCCGGGCCACGATCTGGCCGATGGTGGTGACTGGGTTGCCGATGTCTGCCGCGGCGGCGGCGATGGCCGGGAAGTCCTCCGGCCGGACGGTGAACAGCAGTTCGTAATCCTCGCCGCCACGCAGGGCCAGATCGCTCCACTCCGTGGGGAACAGGGCCTGGACGGCGGCGGCGACCGGGATGTTCGACACCTCGACCTCGGCCCCGGCGTCGCTGGCGACCAGGATCTTCGGCAGGTCGCCCAGCAGCCCGTCACTGAGGTCCATCGCCGCCGTGGCGCCCCGTTCGACCAGGAGCGCGCCGAGGGCCAGGCGGGGTTGCGGGCGCCGGTGGGCATCGAGCAAGAGGGGCGCCGTCGTGGCGGCCCGCCGAGGGTCGTCGGCCGGGCTGGAGAGGACCTGGAATCCGGCGGCCGAGGCGCCGAGGGTGCCGCTGACGGCGACCAGGTCGCCGGGCCGGGCGCCATCGCGGCGCAGGACCCCGGCCGGCCCGGCCTGGCCGATCACGGTGACGTGCCAGCAGACCACAGGTGCCGACACGATGTCGCCCCCGGCGACCAGGCAGCCGGCGTCGCTGGCGAGGGCGCCCAGGGCTTCGTAGGCGGCCACCACGTCCTCGACGGCCTCGTCACCACGCAGCGCAATGGTCACCACGGCCAGGCGGGGCCGGGCCCCCATCGCGGCCAGGTCGGAGAGGTTGACCGCCAGCGCCTTGTGCCCGACATCGGCCCAGGTGCTCCACCCGGGATCGAGCCGGAAGTGGACGCCCTCCACCATCGCGTCGGTCGAGACCACGATCGCACCCGCGTCGGGCGGTTGCCAGACCGCCGCGTCGTCCCCGATTCCCAGCGTCAGGCCCGACCCGTCCCGGACCTCCGCTGGCAGGGACGCGCGAAGTCGCGCGATCAGGCCGAACTCGCCGATGTCTCGCACGGTCGGTCGCGTCATCGTCGCGTCATCACGGTGTCTCGCTCTCCCCCACCGCGGGCAGGTTCCGCCGGCTCGTCATCGTCGTCCGATCCTCTCCCCGTCCGGCGAACATCGGGCGGTCATCGGCCGTCACCCCGTGGTCATCTCATCCATCTCGCCCGTCTCGTCAGGCCCTATTCTCCGATCGCCGCGCGGTAGGCGGCCACCGTGGTCTCGGCCGTCCGGGACCAGGGGAACAGCGCCGCCCGCGCGACGCCCCGGCCCGACAGGTCGACGGCCAGGGGCACGTCGCCGAGGATGCGGCGGATGGCATCGGCCAGGGCCGCGGCGTCACCCGGCGGCACGAGGAGGGCCGCATCCCCGGAGGTCTCCGGCAGGGCCGAGACGGCCGAGGTGACCACGGGGGCGCCGCAGGCCATCGCCTCCAGCACCGGCAGCCCGAACCCCTCGTATAGGGAAGGATAGGCGAACACGTCGGCCGCACCGTACCAGGACGGCAGGTCCGCAGCCGGGACGAACCCCTCCAACCGGACTCGCGTCCGGACCGGACTCGGCAATCCCGCCAGGGCTTGGTCGAACGACATGTTCATCCACCCGGCCGCCCCGACCAAGACCAAGTCGTGCGGCACGGCCGAGGCGACCAGCGCGAAGGCGCGGAGCAGCGTCGTCAGCCCCTTGCGCGGTTCGCGCGTGCCCACGGCGAGGATGAACGGCCGGTCGAGCTCCCGCTCGGCCCGGAACGCGGCCAGCGCACCGGCCGCCGGTGGCCGAAACCAGGGATCGACGCCGAGGGGCGTGACCGTGATCCGTTCCATCGGCACGCCGAGCAATTCGACGACATCCCGCGCCGTGTGCTCCGAGACGGCCAGCACCCGGGCCGCCCGGGCCACCGAGCGGCGGGTCATGGCGGTGAGGTAGCGCCTCCGCCCGGCCGGGACGACATCCGGCAGGCGCAGGAACGCCAGGTCGTGGACCGTCACCACCATCGGGCAGGGCGCGACGAGCGGCGCGACATTCACCGGCGCATGGAGCAGCGACAGCCTGGCCCGCCGGGCCTCCTGGGGCAGAACCGTCTGTTCCCAAACGATCCGCCGGAAGGCCGATTCTCCCGGCGGCACCGGTTGGCCAAGGACGACCAGGTCATTCCCCGGCCCGAGGGCGTCCGGAAGGGCGGCGATCAGCCGGTCGAGATACCGGCCGATCCCGGCCTGCCCGACCCCGGGCTCCCCCGAGAGCAACCGGGCATTGATCCCGACCCGCACCCGTCCCCCGATTCCGAATGGCGTTCGCTGGTGACGATAGGTGTCGGGCCGTAACACCGGCCCACCGGTTGACTCATTGTCCCATGATGCTCGCCGCCGGGACGCCGCCAAAGCGGTGGCGCAGAATGGACGATCGTTTCGTAGAGACGCCGCGCGCTGCGCCTTTCATAGGGTGCAAACGTTCTCATTGGAACGGGTCTTCTGGTAACCGGGTACGGCGGGCAGCGCCTCTCCATGATAGTGACGAATTGCGGGACCGGTCCGGTAATCGTAGCTCCCGGCACCGGATCAACCAGGATGCCCGGGTACCCTTGGTTGAGATGGCACGTTCACACACGACATATCCCCAGCATTCATCGGAGGACGGACACATGATCATGGGACGGACGAAGCGGATCGAACCCGGGCCAGGGCAGGAGTCGGTCTGGGACTATCCCCGGCCGCCCCGGTTGGAGGATTCTCCACGACGGATCAGGATCGAGTTCGGGGGCGAGACCGTTGTCGATACCCTCCTGGCCATGCGGGTCCTGGAGACTAGCCATCCCCCCGTCTACTACGTCCCGATCGAGGATGTCCGGCCCGGTGTCCTACGGCCGAGCCAGCGGTCGAGTCACTGTGAATACAAGGGTCAAGCCGCCTATTACGACCTGACCGTGGGCTCCCGGACCGAGGCCGACGTGGCCTGGACCTACCCCCGGCCGACCGGCGACTTCGGCCCGCTCGCCGGCCACGTCGCCTTCTACCCCGGCCGGATGGACCGTTGCCGTGTCGATGACGAGGTCATCGTGGCCCAGCCGGGCGACTTCTACGGCGGCTGGGTCACGTCCGACATCGTCGGCCCCTTCAAGGGCGGCCCGGGCAGCATGGGCTGGTAGGGGGGAGCGAGCGAGTGGGCCGGTGTCCTGCCCGCACCCGGGTGTGGTGAGTGCCTACCTCGGGCAGTCCTGGTCGGAGGTGACGAGTGATGCTGCAAGCGGCCTTGAATGGACCGTTCACGAAGGCGGACCATCCCGCCATGCCGGTTTCGGTCCAGGAACTCGTCCGGGACGCGGTCGCCTGCGTCGCCGCCGGCGCCCGGGCAATTCATCTGCACCCGCGTGATCCCGGGGGACGTGAACGGCTGGACGCTCAGGTCATCGACGAGGTGGTATCGAAAGTCCGCGACGCGTGCGGGGCACCCGTCGGTGTCTCGACGGGTGCCTGGATCGAGCCCGATCTCCAACACCGCCTCGTCCTCGTGCGAGCCTGGCGATCCCCCGATTACGCGTCGGTCAACCTATCCGAACCTGGCGCGACGGAGATCATGCGGGCCCTGATCCAGGTAGGGATCGGCGTCGAGGCGGGCGTCTGCACCGTCGAGGACGCCGAGCGCCTCGCGGCGTCTGGTTTGGACGGACAGATCACGAGGATCTTGGTCGAGCCCGGCGAGGAACACCTCGCGGGTGCCGCCGATCCGGCCGCGCTGGTCGACGACATCCACCGGACATTAGACCGGTACGGTCTTACGGCGCCACGCCTTCAGCACGGTGACGGGAGGATCGCTTGGGTGCTCCTCACGGACGCGACCCGTCGGGGCCTCGACACGCGGATCGGCCTCGAGGACACGCTGTACGGTCTACATGGTGAACGCACCGCGGGCAACGAGGCGCTGGTTCGCGTCGCTCGCGAGCTGGGTGCCGGTTCGCCGGGCTGAGACACGTCACGCGCTTACGGTGCCCCGGTTCCCGGATAGGCGCGGGTGGTGATGAACGCGCGGCAGGCGCGGCGAGGCCCGCCGCTCCCCACGTTCGTATCCCGCGCTAGCAGCTCTCGGCGACGGAGACCAGGCGGGCGTCGGCGTTGTAGACGATCGCCTTGGCAAAGGTGATCTGGGTCTCCGGGGCGGCGCCGCCCGCGTTGACCAGGCCCGATGCGCCGGTGGTGAAGGCCTCGGCCAGGTCATCGTTGAGTTCGACGCCGCTCTCGGGGTAGTTCGACTGGTACTGCTCGTCGGCCATCTGGAGCAGGATCTGGGCGTCCTGATCGGCCGAGCGGCCTGTGCCGCCCGAGCGGTCGACCGGATAGAGGATGAAGCGGGCCTCGCCGACGCGTTCGGCGGTCTGCTGGAGCCAGTCCCCGCACGACCCCTGCGCCTCGCCCGACGCCGGGGTGGCGAGGAAGGCGCCCGCCAGGGCACCCACGGCGAACACGACGACCATGGCGGTGGTGAGGACGTAGCGGCGCATGTCGTTGGCTCCTTAGGGATCGACCCGTTTCATCCGGTGATCCTGCCTCGTTCGATGGTGCCGGGGCCGGTGGCGAACCGGAGATTGGACCCCGATGAACACCCGCCGACGTGGCAGGCTCCGCTCGCTGGCCCGAGATCGATCGCCGGCCGGCCGTCGCGGCACATCCCTACGCAAGCGACGCACCAGGCATCGACGTTCGGGTGTGCGTGGGAGAACCGCAGAGACGACCGCCGGATGGTCATGGCACCTGATACTGCGCCGGGCCGCCGACAATGATCGATCGGTTGGATGCGCCGGGACGCGTTGTCCACGCGCGAGGGCGAAACGAATGCGCCTGGATAGGCGCGACGGGGCGACCCGGCGGAACGGCGGTACTCGCCGCGACGACGGGGCTCTGGCCGATGGGGTACG
Source organism: Thermomicrobiales bacterium (assembly GCA_037721765.1). Taxonomy (GTDB): domain Bacteria; phylum Chloroflexota; class Chloroflexia; order Thermomicrobiales; family UBA6265; genus JACCVE01. The sequence continues at coordinate 1,404 of JBBJOE010000116.1, read as the reverse complement.
CTAGGACCATGATGGGCCGAAGGGTGGATCACTCGCGAGGCGCGGGACAGCGTGATGATGGTGTTGGGTGTGGCGGCGCGCTGACCCCCGGAGAGGTCGCCCCGCATGGGGATCGGCGGCCGTGGGTCCGGCGTTCTCATGGTAGGACCCCCGCCGGGGGATCCCACGGGCGCCCGGGTCGGTCCCGATGAGCCATCGTCATGCGCCGGCCAAGCGTCCCGCGGCCGGGCGGGCCGCCGCCGCCAACGGTCAATCCCTGGACTGGGACCCGTCCGTCGTCCTCGACGGCGACCCCGCCACCTCGACCGCCGGAGATGCGGTCGCCGCGGGCGCGGTGGCCGAGGCGATGGTCCGGGTGCCGACGGGCGATCCAGAGACGCGGCGAGACGGGGCGATCGGGGAGGACGGCGTCGCCGGGGAGGATGTCGCTCTCGATGGGCCGGACCCGGCGGACCGGGCGCGGGACCCGGCGACCGAGGCGATCATCGCGCAGTTCTCCATTCTCTATCCCTTCCCGCTCGACGGGTTCCAGCGAGAAGCGGCCCGGACCCTGCTCGGGGGCGACTCGGTGATGGTCGCCGCCCCGACCGGCACCGGCAAGACCGTCGTCGCCGAGTTCGGCATCAACGAGGCCTTCCGGCGCAACGGCCGGGTCCTCTACACCACCCCGATCAAGGCCCTCTCCAACCAAAAATTCCGCGACCTGCGGGCGATCTACGGCGACGATGTCGGCCTGCTGACGGGCGACGTGTCAGAGAATGCCGGGGCCAGGGCGGTGGTGATGACCACCGAGGTCCTGCGCAACATGCTGCTCCAGACGCCCTGGAGCGTCGACGACGTCGATACGGTGATCTTCGACGAGATCCACTACCTGGCCGACCCCGAGCGCGGCACGACCTGGGAAGAGGCGATCATCCTCTGCCCGGAGCACATCCAGCTCGTCTGCCTCTCGGCCACCGTCAGCAACGCCCCCGAGATCGCCGCCTGGATCAGCCGGACCCACCGCCCCATCCGCCTCATCACCCACCTCGAGCGGGCCGTGCCGCTCGCCCTGTACTACTTCGTCGACCAAGAGCTGCACGTCGTCGTCGACCACACCGGCGACCTCGTCCGCGACTTCCCGCACACCGGCGGCGAGGCCAAGCGCAGCCCCGCCCGGACCGGCCGGAACGCCCGGGAGAAGGCCGACCCCGGCATGGAAGAGCCGCAGCCGCACGAGATCATCGACGCCCTCACCGAGGGCGACATGCTCCCGGTCATCTACTTCCTCTTCAGCCGGGCCGACTGCCAGTCCTTCGCCGAGCGCCTCGCCGCCATGCGGCCCGGCCTCGTCACCGCCGAGCAGCGCGGCCGGATCGACGCGATCCTGGACAGCTACTCGGCCGCCCTCCGCCCCGAGGACCG
>JBBJOE010000010.1:0-25834 GCA_037721765.1 Thermomicrobiales bacterium | reverse complement strand
GCGAAGCCCTCGGCGTGGATGTAGCTGACCTCCTTGATCTTGAGGGCGGCCTCCATCGCCGTCGGGTAGGCGAGGCCCCGGCCGATCACGAAGAGGTCCGGTGCCGGGGCAATATGGGCCGCCACCTCGCGGACCCGCGCCCGCCATGACTCGGTCAGCATGCCGCGGAGGCCCTCGGCCGCCAGGTGGACGAGGCGAGCGCCCTCGTCGTACGACCCGGCCAGGGCATGCGCGGTCAGGAGCAGGGCCGCCACCTTGGCGGTGTAGGCCTTGGTCGACAGGACACACTGCTCTGGCCCGGCGAGCAGGTGGACACGGTGGTCCACCATCCGGTCCAGCGTCGACTGCCTGGCGTTGACCATGGCCCCGAGACGGGCCCCGCGCCGCTTGGCGGCCAGCATGCCGTCGATCACGTCGGCCGTCTCCCCGCTCTGGGAGAGGGCGATGACCAGGCTCTCGGGGGTCAGGAAATGCTCGTGGTAGCGGAACTCGGAGCCCACTACGAAGTTGACGTGGCGGGCCGCGATCCGGCTGAAGAGATAGGAACCCGTGAGCGCCGCGTAGGACGCCGTGCCGCAGCCGACCAGGAACGTTCCGTAGGCTCGCTCGATCGCCCGCGCCATCTCCCCGATGGCCGGGCCGTTCTCGGTCAGCATCCGGTCGAGGACGATGGGTTGCTCGGCCATCTCCTTGGCCATGAAGTGGGGGTGGCCGTCCAGGCCGATGTCCCCTTCGGTGATCGTGATCGGACCGAACTCGGGGGGGATCGGCCGCAACGTGCGACGATCGTATAGCTCGACCCCGCGCGCGGTCAGGCGGACCACGTGGTCATCTTCCAAGAACAGCACCCGCTCGGCGTGGCCGGCCAGGGCGGTCATGTCGGAGGCGATCGTGAACCCGGACCGACCGGCTCCGATCACCAACGGCGAGGTCGACTTCGCGGCGGCCAGTTCACCCCGGGTCCGGTCGAGGACGATGACCGCGTTGAGGCCCCGCAGTCGCCCGAAGACCGATGCCAGCACGGCGTGCAGCGGCCGGTCCGGGGTATCCGAGACGGCCCGGTCGACGAGGTGGGCGATGACCTCACTGTCGGTCTCAGAGACGAACTCGTGCCCCTCGGCCCGCAACTCGTCCCGCAGGGGCCGAAAGTTTTCGACGATGCCGTTGTGGATGATGGCGACCCGGCCGCTCGGCCCGACGTGGGGATGGGCGTTCTCCCGCGTCACTCCCCCGTGGGTGGCCCACCGGGTGTGGCCGAAGCCGAGCGTCGAGGCCGGCAGGGTGACGCTGGCGCCACCGATCTTGCCGATCTCCTTCTCGACTCGAATCCGCTCACCCTGGGCGACGGCGACGCCCCAGGAGTCATAGCCCCTGTACTCCAGCATCGAAAGGGCCCGCATCACCATCGACCCGACGTCGGCCGGCTGCCCGACGTACCCAAAGATCCCACACATCGTTGCTCTCCCGTCCCGGCCGGGGACCCGAACGCGGCATGGCGAACCGGGCGCGCGGCGCGAAGCGATCCCGGCGAGGTTCGCCGACACCAGTCATCATCGTGATCGAGGTACATGCCGGGGACGTGGGGTCGCGCCGGGGGGAACGGCGAAGGGACGTGATGATGTGAATGCTCACGCGGGACGGCCTTTGTTCGGCGGTCGCCCGCCGGTTCTGCTCCGTCCCTGTCGACCGTGGCGGCCGGGGAGCCATCCGCCGAAGATTCGATCGGCTCCCACCTCGTCGACCCGGTGTCCATCCGGGCCCTGGCGCTGTTGTTGTTCCCACCCCGTTCGTACCCGCGTCGATCCCGGCCGACCGTCTCCTTTTTCAGGTGTACGGTCACTCCTCGCCGAGCAAGTGTACCGGGTTTGCCGGGTCGTCACAACGTCGGGTGAGGGGGTGGGTTAAGGTATGATTGTGGTTGACCCGTTCGAGCGCGACCCCCCGCTATCGGAGTCTGGCCCCTCGTGATCGAACGCTACACCCGCCCTGAGATGGGCGCGATCTGGAGCGACCGGCGGAAGATCGACGCCTGGCTGGCCGTCGAGATCGCCGTCTCCGACGCATGGCACCGCCGCGGCCGCATCCCCGACGACGCGATCTCCGCCATCCGCGGTGCCAGGTGCGATCTGGACCGGATGCGGCAGATCGAGCGCGAGACCGACCACGACGTGATCGCCTTCCTCCGCGCCACCGGCGAGACGGTCGGTGAGGCGGCCCGCTTCATCCACCTCGGCCTCACGAGTTCCGACGTCGTCGATACCGGCCTGGCGATGCAGGTCCGCGACGCGGGCATCCTGCTCGCCTCGGGCCTCGACGGTCTGGTGGCGGTCTTGGCCCGGGTCGCCCGCGCGCATCGTCACACGCTGACGATCGGCCGGACCCACGGCATCCACGCCGAGCCGACCACCTTCGGCCTCAAGGTAGCCGTCTGGTACGACGAGTTTCGCCGCCACGCCCGGCGCCTGGACCTGGCCCGGGAGGACATGGCCGTCGGCCAGATCTCGGGCGCGGTCGGCACCCACGCCCACGTCTCGACGGATCTCGAAGACGAGGTCTGCGAGGTCCTGGGCCTCCGCGCCGCCCTGGCCACGACCCAGGTGATCCAACGCGACCGCCATGCCGCCTTCCTCCAGACGTTGGCGGGGATCGGCTCCAGCTTGGAGAAGGTGGCGACCGAGATTCGTCACCTGGCCCGGACCGAGGTACGGGAAGTCGAGGAGGCCTTCGGCGCGGACAATCAGGGCTCGTCGGCGATGCCCCACAAGCGGAACCCGCACGAGTCGGAACGAGTGGCGGGCCTGGCCCGTTTGCTGCGAGGCTACGCGGCCGTCTCGCTGGAGAATGTGGCCCTCTGGCACGAGCGGGACATCAGCCATAGTTCGGCCGAGCGCGTCATCTTTCCGGACGCCTGCATCGTCCTCGACTATACCCTGGACCTGGTGACCGATCTGCTCGACCACCTGGTCATCTACCCGGAGCGAATGGCCCGAAACGTCGACCTGACCGGTGGCCTGGTCTACTCCCAGCGTGTCCTGCTGGCGCTGGTAGACGCGGGGATGGATCGGCAGGTGGCGTATAAGTCCGTCCAACGGCATGCCTTGGCGGCCTGGGACGGGGGCACGCCCTTCCGGGAAGCCCTGGCCGCGGACGCGGCGGTCTGTGCGGCGATCGACCCGGCCACGCTCGGCGGGCTCTTCGACCCCACTGACCAATTGCGGGAGGTGGACGCCATCTTCCGCCGCCTCGGTCTCTCCGACATCCCCGCCGGATCGACACGCGAGGTGGTCCTCGCATGAGCACCGCCCTCCGGCTTCCCCTCTTCCGCCGCGGCAAGGTCCGGGATACCTACGAACTGCCCGGCGGGGAACACCTGCTCATGGTCGCCAGCGACCGTATCTCGGCCTTCGACGTCGTGTTACCGACCCCGGTCCCCGGCAAAGGCGAGACGCTCACGCGTCTATCGACCTTCTGGTTCGGGGAGACCTCGGGTCTCGTGCCAAACCACTTCGTCTCCACGGGCGTCCCGGAGGACCTGGGTGGTGACGAGGAGTGGCGAGCGGGACTCCAAGACCGGTCCATGGTGGTCCGGCGGGCGGAACGCATCGACGTCGAGTGCGTCGTCCGCGGGTTCCTGGCGGGCTCGTCCTGGCAGGAATACGCCGCGTCGGGCACCGTCGCCGGCGAGGCGATGGCGGCCGGGCTGCGGCGGGCCGAACGGCTTCCCGCCCCCGTGTTCACCCCGGCGGTCAAGCACGACGAAGGTCATGACGTGACGGTCTCCCCCGATGCCCTGCAGTCGATGGTCGGTGACGACCTGGCGGGGCGGCTGGAAGAGGCGAGCCGGGACCTGTACGCGGCGGGTGCGGCCCACGCCGCGGAACGCGGGCTGATCCTGGCCGACACCAAGTTCGAGTTCGGCTGGGTCGATGGTGAACTCACACTGATCGACGAACTATTGACGCCCGATAGTTCCCGGTTTTGGGAGGCCGCTTCCTGGGAACCCGGGACGGAACCGGCCAGCTTCGACAAGCAGTTCGTCCGGAACTGGTTGGTGGAGTCGGGATGGGACCGGACGCCCCCCGGGCCAGCCTTGCCGGACGATGTCGTAGCCGGGACGGTGGCCCGGTATCGGGAGGCCGCCGGGCGGCTGATCGGTCCGCCGGCCGCGGGGGGAATGTCGTGAGGGACGAGATGGGTTCGGGGACGACGGGAGACCACGGGAGTGACCAGATGTGGTCGGTCCAGGTGACGGTGATGCCGAAGCCGGGGATCAACGACCCGCAGGGCGAGGCGATCCGGGGCGGGCTGCGGTCGTTGGACCATGCCGGGGTGGTTTCGGTCCGGGCCGGGAAGTCGCTCCGGTTGATGGTCGCCGGGGAGAGCCGGGAGGCCGTCGAACGGGAAGCGGCGTTGATGTGCGACCGGCTGCTGGCCAACCCGGTGATCGAGACCTACGAGATCCACGTCGAGCCGGTCGGTGACGGGGAGGGGAGCGGGTGATCGCGATCGTGACCTTCCCGGGCAGCAATGGTGATGCCGATGCCCTCCATGCGGTTCGCGACGACCTCGGGGCTCCGGCGCGTCTGGTCGATTACCGCGAGACGGACCTATCCGGCTTCGACGCCGTGATCCTGCCGGGTGGATTCAGTTACGGCGACGCGCTGCGCTGCGGGGCGATCGCTCGCTTCGCGCCGGTGATCGAACCCATCCGGGCGTTCGCGGCCCGGGGCGGTCCGGTCCTCGGCATCTGCAACGGTTTCCAGATCCTGACCGAGGCGCATCTCCTGCCCGGTGCCCTTCGCCGCAACGCGACGCTCCGTTTCCATTGCCGGTGGGTCCACGTCCGGGTCGAGTCGGCAACGACGGCTTGGACGGACACCGTCGAGGCGGGTACCGTGCTGCGCCTGCCCGTCGCCCACGGCGACGGTTCGTTCGTCGCCGGGGCGGACGTGCTGGCAGAGATCGAGGCGAATGGCCAGGTGGTGGTTCGCTATTGCGAGCCAGACGGCACGGTCTCGGCGGCGTCGAATCCGAACGGTTCGGCCGGGGCGATCGCCGGGGTCGCCAACCGGGCCGGCAATGTCGTCGGTCTGATGCCGCACCCGGAGCGGGCCGTCGATCCTCTCCTCGGTGGGGAAGACGGCCGGATGATCCTCCGTGGCGTCTTAGAGCGCACGCATGTCGCCAGTTGAGCTGACCGCGCCCGTCGTCGCGGCGAACGACGTCGGTGAGGCGCCCTGGCGCGAGGTGGCCCTCTCCGATGACGAGTACGCCCTGATCGTGGACCTCCTGGGCCGGGCGCCACGGCCGGTCGAGCTCGGCATGTTCGGGGCGATGTGGAGCGAGCACTGCGGTTACAAGCACTCCCGGCCGCACTTCCACATGCTGCCGACCGAGGCGCCATGGGTCGTCCAGGGGCCGGGGGAGAATGCGGGCGCCGTCGATGTCGGGGATGGCCTGGCGGCCGTGTTCAAGGTCGAGAGCCACAATCACCCCAGCGCCGTCGAACCGTTCGAGGGGGCGGCGACCGGGGTCGGCGGCATCGTCCGGGACATCTTCACGATGGGCGCCCGGCCGGTGGCGATCCTGGACAGCTTGCGTTTCGGTCCCCTGACCGGGGGCCGGAACCGGTACCTGTTCGAGAACGTCGTCGCCGGTATCGGCGGCTACGGCAATTGCCTCGGCATCCCCACGGTCGGTGGAGAGATCGCCTTTGACTCGTCATATGACGGCAATCCTCTCGTCAACGCGATGTGCGTCGGCGTCGTCGCCCGGGACGAACTGATGCGGGCCCGGGCCACCGGCACCGGCAACCTCATCATCCTGGTCGGGGCCGCCACCGGCCGCGATGGCCTGCACGGGGCCACCTTCGCCTCGGTCAGCGACCCCGAGGCGTCCCACCGGGGGGTGGTCCAGGTCGGTAACCCGTTCCTGGAAAAGCTCCTGATGGAGGCGTGCCTGGAACTGCTGCGCGGAGACGACGTGGTCGCGATGCAGGATCTCGGCGCGGCCGGACTGACCAGTTCGCTCGTCGAGTGCGCCAGCCGGGGTGACGTCGGGGCGGAGATCGACGTTGCCCTGGTGCCCCGCCGCGAGACGGGAATGAATGCCTACGAGGTGATGCTGAGTGAGAGCCAGGAGCGGATGCTGCTCGTCATCCGGCCGGGCGGGGTCGAGCGTGTCAGGGACATCGTCGAGCGGTGGTCGTTGGATGCGACCGTGATCGGCCGGGTCACCGACGACGGTCTGGTCCGGGTCCGCGACGGAGCCGAGTCCGTGGTCGAGGTGCCCGCCGCCCTGTTCACCGACGCCTGCCCGACGTACACGCCCGACGCCGCCGAGGGACCGGACGCCGCCGCGCGGCGGGCGGTGGACGTGGATGCCATGGTACTGGCCGCCACGGCCGGCGAGACGGCCACGGACACGTTGCTCCGGTTGCTGGGGAGCCCGAACGTCGGGAGCCGGGAGCCGGTCTGGTCCCGCTACGATCACACGATCCAGACGAGTACCGTCGTGTCGCCCGGCGCGGGGGACGCGGCCGTGGTTCGCCTGCGCGGGACCGGCCGGGCGCTGGCTATCTCCCTCGACTGCAATGCCCGTCTCTGCTATCTCGACCCGTACGAGGGGGCGATGCAGGCCGTGGCCGAGGCGACGCGCAACGTCTCGGCAGCGGGGGGCCGACCACTCGGGATCACGAATTGTCTCAACTTCGGCAACCCCCGCCTGCCGGCCGGGGCCTTCCAATTGCGCGAAGCCGTGAGGGGGATGGCCGACGCCTGTCGCGCCCTCGGCGTGCCGGTCGTCAGCGGTAATGTCAGCCTCTACAACCAGACCGGCGACGAGGCGGTGCTGCCGACCCCGACGATCGGGGTCGTCGGGGTACTGGAAGATGTCCGGCGCCACGCCACGATCCGCTGGGAAGCGGGCGACACGGTGATCCTCGTCGGTTCGGACCACGTCGGATTCGGTGGCAGCGAGATCGCCGCCCTCGCCGGGCAGGTCGCCGGGGCCCCGGTGCCGATCGACCTCGGTCTCGAAGGGCGCGTCCAGAGCGCCGTGCGGTCGCTGGTCGAACGGGGACTCGTCCGGACGGCGCACGATCGTGGCCTGGGAGGCCTCGCCGTCGCGCTGGCGGAGATGGCGTTCGCCAGTGATGCGGGGTTCACGTCAGAAGGTGGCTTGCCGGATGGGGGATCCACACGGTCGTGGTTCGGCGAGGGGCCGTCCGGGATCTTGATCGCGGTGCCGGGCACCGGGCTCGACGCGGTCCTGGCGAGCCTCGGCGACGGCGAGATGCTATCCCGATCCTTGGGGACCGCCGGCGGTGGGCGGCTGACCTTCGGCGACCGATCGGTCGACCTGGCAATGGCGCGGGACGTTTGGCGGCACGCCCTCTCCAATACGGAACGGTGACCTGTCGTAGCAGACGACGGCGACGCGGTGGGAGGTCCATCGCGGGACGATGCGACGGTCAACGGGGAGAGCACCATTGAGCGACGACGTCTGGGACGACAAGCCGCATGAGGAATGCGGGATCTTCGGCATCTACGGGCCCGGGGAAGATGTCGCCCGGATCACGTTCTTCGGTCTCTACGCCCTCCAGCACCGGGGCCAGGAGAGCGCGGGCATCGCCACCACCGGCGGCAGCGGTCTCGATGTGACCACCAAGCTGGGTCTCGTCAGCCAAGCCTTCGACGAGGACGACCTCCGGCACCTGCGGGGCCACATCGCCATCGGACACACCCGCTACTCGACCTCCGGGTCCAACATCGCCGTCAACTGCGGCCCGATCCGGGCCGAGACCGACTTCGGTCCGATCGCGGTCGCCCACAATGGGAACCTGACCAACGCCCTCGCCCTGCGCTCCGAGATGGAAGGGAGGGGCGAGCGGTTCGCCACCACCACCGACAGCGAGATCTTGACGCGCCTCATCGCCCTCACCTCCGGCGCCACGTTGGTCGGCAAGGTGCGCCGGGCGATGGCCCGGATGATCGGCGCCTACAGCCTGGCGATCATCGCCGAGGACCGGCTGATCGCCGTCCGCGACCCACTCGGCGTCCGGCCCCTCTGCCTCGGCAAACTCGGCGACCATTGGGTCGTGGCCTCCGAGACCTGTGCCCTGGCCACCGTCGGGGCCGACTTGGTACGGGAGATCGAGCCCGGCGAGATCGTCGAGATCGACGCCTCAGGATGCACCTCGCACGGCTCCGGTGTCGAGGCGCGGCGACCGGCCCTCTGCCTGTTCGAGCTGATCTACTTCGCCCGGCCGGACAGCCTGATCCAGGGCCAGCGGCTCCATCTGGTCCGGCAGCGGATGGGGGAGGTCCTCGCGGCCGAGTGTCCGGTGGACGCCGACATCGTCGTTGGCTTGCCGGACAGTGCCGTGCCCGCCGCGATCGGGTACGCCCGGGCGGCGGGCATCCCCTACGCGGAGGCCCTGATCAAGAACCGCTACATCGGACGGACCTTCATCCAGCCCGACCAACGGCTGCGCGAGATGGGCGTCTCGCTGAAGTTCAACGCCCTGCCGGAGGTGATCGCCGGCAAGCGCGTCATCCTGGTCGACGACACGATCGTCCGGGGCACCACCAGCCGACCGATCGTCCAACTCCTGCGGAACGCCGGGGCGACGGAGGTCCACATGCGGGTCCACGCCCCGCCGATGATGTGGCCCTGTTACCTCGGTGTGGACTTGGCCAAGCGCGAGGAGTTGATCGCGGCCCAGATGGATGTGCCCTCGATCGGCCGGTTCATCGGGGCCGACAGCATCGGATACCTGTCCCTCGACGGCCTGCTGTCCGCGATCGACCGCCCGAGTTCGGGCTTCTGCACCGGCTGCCTCACCGGGCGCTACCCGGTCCCCGTCCAACTGGGCCTCGACAAGTTGGTCTTGGAGCGGGTCTGAGCGGATCGGGGCACCCGGTCGTGCTCCCCGGTCCGAGCGGGTGTGAGGTCTCTGGCCGGGAATCTGACGCGACATATCCTTCTAATCCTCAATAGGAGACCACCACGATGGCGCCACACGACTCCTCCGATTCGCGATCCGTCGAGGACGGATCAGGAGATCGCTTCGGCGCCCCTCGCCGGACGGCATTGCACGACCGCCACGTCGCGCTCGGGGCACGGATGGTCTCGTTCGCGGGTTGGGAGATGCCGATCCAATACGGCGGCATCCTCGCCGAGCACCGTGCCGTCCGGACGGGCGCTGGCCTGTTCGATCTCGGGCACATGGGACAGGTCGATGTCCGCGGCGCCGATGCCCTGGCTTTCTTGCAACACGTCACTACCAACGACGTGTCGGCCCTCGAGCCCGGCGCCGCCCAGTACGGTCTTCTTCCAAATCCCGACGGGGGAGTGATCGACGACATCATCACCTATCGCCGGCCGGACGCGGCGGGGTACATGGTCGTCATCAACGCGGCCAACGCCGCCAAGGACGTCTCTTGGTTGAACCAAGCCAGGGAGGACCGGCCGGACCTGGACGTCGCCGTCACCGACATGTCCGACGAGGTGGGCATGATCGCGATCCAGGGCCCGCATGCCGAAGCGATCACGCGGGGGCTCACCGATGTCCCATTGGGCGACATCCCCGGCTTCCACGGCGTTGACGGCGAAGTTGCCGGCATCCCGATGTTCTTCGCCCGGACCGGCTACACCGGCGAGGACGGGTTCGAGTTCTATCCGCCCCAGGACCGCACGGTCGACCTCTGGGACGCGCTGATGACGGCCGGGGCCGACCGGGGCATCGGCCCGATCGGACTCGGGGCCCGGGACACGCTGCGCCTCGAAGCCCGGATGCCGCTGTACGGCAATGAACTGGCCGACGATATCTCGCCCTACGAGGCCGGGGTCGGTTGGGCCGTCAAGCTCGACAAGGGGTCGTTCATCGGCCGTGACGCCCTGGCCCGGATCAAGGAGCGCGGAACCCCCCGCAAGACGATCGGCTTTCGGATCGAGGGCCGCTCGGCGCCGCCGCGGGGGCACTATCCCCTCGCTGTCGATGGCGTCGAGGTCGGTCACGTCACCAGCGGCGCGTTCTCGCCCACGTTGGGGGAGAACATCGGCCTTGGCCTGGTCGAGCGCGGGGCGGCCGGCATCGGCAAGCCGATCGACGTCATCATCCGGGGCAAGCCCGTCCGGGCCATCCAAGTCGCGTTGCCCTTCTACCGCCGCCAGGTGTAGACCCCATCACGCCCGAGCCACCACGGTGTCGCTCTGGTATCGCCTCACGTTGCCGTTGCCGCCGCCGCCCCTGTATCCTCCGAGTAGCGTCGTCTCGTCAAGAAAAGAGAGCACCATGGCCGCGCCCACAGACCTCCGTTACACCAAGACCCACGAGTGGGTTCGTCTCGACGGCGACACGGCGACGATCGGGATCACCGACGTGGCCCAGACCGAACTCGGGGACATCACGTATCTCGAATTGCCCGAGCCGGGCGACGAGGTCTCGCGGACCAAGCCGTTCGGCATCGTCGAGTCGGTCAAGGCCGCCTCCGACATCTACGCTCCCTTCGACGGCGAGGTCGTGGAACGGAACGGTGATGTCGTCGATGCCCCGGAACTGGTCAACACCTCGCCATACGATGCCGCCTGGCTGATCAAGGTCCGCCTGGCCGACCCGTCCCAGCTGGACGAGTTGATGGATGCCGACGCATACGACGCCTTCGCGGACGCCGCCGCGCACTAGGGCAGCCCGGCCGGGTCGCCGCCCGGCACCATGCCCATAAACACCCCGGTCGAGATGTCGTGTCCCGGCCCATTCCTACCCGAAGGGACCCAGTCGTGACCTTCAATCCTCATACCAGGGCCGACCGCGAGGAGATGTTGGCGGTGGTTGGCGTGGACACCATCGCTGACCTGTTCACCGACATCCCTGAGGCGGTCCGCTTCCCGCGCATGGACCTGCCCCCGGCCCTGACCGAGATGGAGGCCGCCTGGCACCTCCAGGAACTGGCAGCCAAGAACTTGGCCCCGGGTCCGGGCAAGACGTTCCTCGGGGCCGGCTCCTACAGTCACTTCATCCCCGCGACCGTCGGCCAGATCCTGGCCCGGGGCGAGTTCTACACCGCCTACACTCCCTATCAGCCCGAGGTCGCCCAGGGCACGCTCCAGACCATCTACGAGTTCCAGAGCATGGTCGCCGCGCTGCTCGGTATGGACGTCGCCAACGCCTCCATGTATGACGGAGCCACCGCTTTGGCCGAGGGCGCCCTGGTGACGGTCAGTACTTCCAAGAAGCGCAAGCGGGTGGTGGTGACCGGCACGGTCCACCCGCGCTACCGCGAGGTATTGTCGACCTACTTCTCCGGCCTGGATGCGGAATTGGTCCTGCTCCCGATTCCGGAAGAAGGGTTCGCGGCTCACGTCGCCGATGTCCAGCCCTACCTCGACGAGGGCCTGGCGGCGGTTGTCGTCCAGTACCCGAACTTCTTTGGCGGTATCGAGGACATCGCCGCATTCGCCGCCGCGGTCCACGCGTCCGGGGCGAAGCTGGTCGTCAGCACCTACCCGGTCCCGTTGAGTCTTCTGAAGTCCCCTGGCGAGTTGGGCGCCGACGTGGTGACCGCCGAGGGCCAGGCCCTCGGGGTCGCCCAGAGCTTCGGTGGCCCGTACGTCGGCCTGCTCGCCACGAGCCAGGCGTTGGTTCGCCAACTGCCCGGCCGCCTGGCGGGGATGACCCACGACATGGACGGCAAGCGCGGCTTCGTCCTAACCCTCCAGACGCGTGAGCAGCACATCCGGCGCGAGAAGGCGACCAGCAACATCTGCACCAACCAAGGCCTGATGGCGACCGCCGCCACCGTCTACATGTCCACCGTCGGACCAGAAGGGTTCCGAGAGGTCGGTCGCCGGTCGTACCAGAACGCACACTACCTGGCGACCCGTCTCGCCGCCATCGAGGGGTGCTCGTTGCCGCTCGACGCCGCCTTCTTCCACGAGTTCCCGGTGACGCTGTCCCGTCCGGTCGCGGAGGTCAACCGCGACCTGCTCGCCGCCGGGATCATCGGCGGTCTCGACCTCGGTTCGATGGATTCGCGCCTGGCATCGACGATGCTGATTTGCGCGACCGAGCTGCACGACCGGGCCGCGATCGACCGATTCGTGGACATCGTCGCCGGATAAATGAGGCCTTCGGCCTCCCGGCGCTCGCCGGGACGAGGAAATGTGCACGGCGCGGTCCCGGGATCGCGCCGCGCTTGCTATACTGCGGTGTTGGCCCGCGAGATGGCCGCATCGTCCCTTGGGTTTGGCGGTTCGTCGCCGCGTACTGAAATGCCGGAATAGCTGTGCCTAAATCCATCGTCGCCATCGTTGGCCGTCCCAATGTCGGCAAATCGACCCTCTTCAACCGGCTCATCGGTGAACGACGGGCCATCGTCGAGGACCTGCCGGGGACGACACGCGACCGCGTCTACGGGACCTGCCATTGGGGAGGGATCGACTTCGCCGTCGTCGACACCGGCGGTCTCCAGGACGAGGCCGAAATCGCGTCCTCGACCGAGTCGGAACTGGCCCGCGACACGCGCGCCCAGGCCAACGGCGCCATCGCCGAAGCCGACGTGATCGTGTTCGTCGTCGATGGCAAGGGCGGCCTGACATCCGGTGACCACGAAGTCGCCGACCTGCTGCGCCGGGCTGATAAGCCGACGATCCTGGCGGTGAACAAGGCCGACAGCGCCAGCCGGCGCGAGTCGGCGGTCGAGTTCTACGAACTCGGCCTCGGCGAGCCGATCGCGATCTCGGCCTACCACGGCGGTGGTACCGGCGACATGCTGGACCGCGTCGTCGAGCAGTTGCCGGAATTCGAGGAGGAAGAGGAGACCGAGGGACCTCGGATCGCCATCGTCGGACGTCCCAACGTCGGCAAGAGTCGCCTCCTCAACGCCATCCTTGGCCAGGAGAGGGCCATCGTCAGCGACGTGCCGGGGACGACGCGGGACAGCCTCAACACCGAGGTCACCTGGGCCGGGCAACCGCTGACGCTGGTCGACACCGCCGGTATCCGCCGCCGGGGCAAGGTCGAGTTCGGGATCGAGCACTTCAGCGTGATTCGCTCGATGCGGGCGATCGACCGCGCCGACATGGTCTTGTTCCTGATCGATGCCGTCGAGGGTTTCACCGCCCAGGACCTCCACATCGCCGGGTACGTCGAAGAGCAGAAGAAGGGGATGGTGGTCGTCGTCAACAAGTGGGACCTGATCGAGAAGGACACCCACACGATGGACGATTACCGGATCAAGGCCCGCGAGGCGCTGGACTTCATGCCCTATGCCCCGATCGTCTTCATCTCGGCCAAGCTCGGCCAGCGGGTCAACCAGGTCCTCGACACCGCGCTGCAGGTGATGGGCGAGCGGCAGAAGCGCGTCCCGACCTCGGCCCTGAACCGGTTCATGAAGGAGGCGATCGCCTCCCACCCGCCGCCGTCGAAGCCGGGCAAGTGGCTCAAGTTCTATTACGCGACCCAGGCCGATGTCTCGCCACCGACGTTCGTCTTCTTTTGCAACGATCCCAAGCAACTCCATTTCTCGTATCGCCGGTACATCGAGAATGGTCTCCGTGAGCAGTTCGGGTTCGCCGGCACACCGGTGCGGCTGAGCTTCCGGAGCCGGGAGGACGCGCCGTAAGATGGGCACCCAGTCCACGATCGCCCTCATCCTGGTCGTCGTCGGCTACCTGAGTGGCGCCGTGCCGTGGGGGGTGGTGCTGGGGAAGGTGGTGCGAGGGGAAGACCTGCGCTCCCACGGCAGTGGTTCGACCGGGGCGACAAACGCCCTGCGCGTCCTCGGTTGGCGGATCTCGGCCGCGGTGTTCCTACTCGATTTCCTCAAGGGGATGTTGCCGGTGGTGCTCGGCCGGGCCCTCGGGGTGGATTGGTGGTGGATCGGGTTGTCGGGCGTGGCCGCCGTCGTTGGCCATTGCTGGTCCCCATTCATCAAGTTCCGGGGCGGCAAGGGCATGGCGACCGGGGGTGGAGCCGTGGTCGGCATGTTCCCGTGGTTGATCCTGATCGGCCTGCTCACCGCCGCCATTACCTTGCTGACCCGCTATGTCTCGCTCGCCTCGATCTTGACCGCCATCGGCGGCGTCCTGATCGCCCTGTTGGCCGCCTGGATCGGCGACCTGCCCTGGCAGGCCGTCCTGGCGACCCTGGCGATCTCCTCGATCATCGTGTTCAAGCACCACGAGAACATCGGTCGCTTGCTCAACGGTACCGAGCGGCGATTCGGCGAGCGGGCGGTCTGACCGACGCCGGTCCCGCGAGTGGGAACCGGGCGGAGTGGCGCTCTACCGCGAGCCGTACCCGTCCGGGCGGCGCTGGTGCCACTCCCAGGCGTCGGTCACCATCCTCTCCATCGTCGAGCGCCTCGGATCCCAGCCGAGTTCGGTCCGGGCCCGGGTACTGTCGGCGACCAACACCGGGGGATCGCCGGCGCGCCGTCCCGTGTCGATCACCGGCAGTGTCCGATCGGTCATCCCCTCGACGGCCCCGATGACGTGGCGGACGCTGAAGCCTTCCCGCGTGCCCAGGTTGAAGGCGCCGAGGGGGAGGTCGAGGTGGGGTAGGGCCAGCAAGTGGGCATCGACAAGGTCCATCACGTGGACATAATCGCGGATCGCGGTGCCGTCCGGGGTGGGGTAATCCGTGCCGAAGACTCGCAGCGCGTCTCGTTGGCCGAGCAGGGTCTGGAGGGCGACCGGGATCAGGTGCGTCTCGGGAGTGTGGTCCTCACCCCGGGTCGACGTCGCCCCGGCCACATTGAAGTAGCGAAAGCAGCAGTAGGACAAGCCCCAGGCGTCGGCGTGCCAGGGGAGCATCTGCTCGACCATCAATTTCGATCGGCCGTAGGGGTTGATCGGCAGGGTCGGGGCATCCTCCGAGATCGGGATCGTCTCCGGCTCTCCGTAGACGGCGGCGGTCGACGAGAAGACCAGGCGGCCGACGCCAGCCGCCTCCATCGCCGCGAGCAAGTTATGGCCGCCGACGACGTTGGTCCCGAAATAATCGAGTGGCCGCTCGACCGACTCCCCGACCAAGGTCGCCGCCGCGAAGTGCATCACCGCATCGGGGCGGACGTCAACCACGGTCGCCTTCACCGCGTCGGCATCTCGAAGGTCCACTTGATGGACCGGCACATCGGGGACGACCGCCTCCCGGTGCCCCCGCCAGAGGTTATCCAGCACGACGGGATCGTGCCCCGCGGCGACGGCCATCTCTACGGCCACGCTACCGATGTAGCCCGCCCCGCCGGTGATCAGGATGCGCATCGTCGCCTCTCTCCTGAGATCGCCCCGACCGGTCTCCCGCACCGGCGCCGTTTGGGTCGATGGTACACTAGCTCCACGGTCACCTCCCTCGTTCACCCCGCTCCGACCCGGCCGCGACCGGCCCCGCCCATCTGTCCGTCAGGGGGACCACGCCCATGCTCACGGTGCCTTCCCTCCGCCAGCTCGACCCCGAGGTCGCCGCCAGCATCGACCGCGAGCGCCAACGCCAGCGCGACAATATCGAACTGATCGCCTCGGAGAATTACGTCAGCGACGGCGTGCTGATGGCGGTCGGCAGCATGCTGACCAACAAGTACGCCGAGGGGTACATCGGCAAGCGATACTACGGTGGCTGCGAGTTCGTCGACGAGGTCGAGGCACTGGCGATCGAGCGGGCCAAGACGCTCTTCGGTGCCGAGCACGCCAATGTTCAACCGCACTCGGGGGCCAGTGCCAACTTGGCCGCCTATCTGGCCATGATCGAGCCCGGCGACACCATTCTGGGCCTCTCGCTCAAGGAGGGCGGCCACCTGACGCACGGGTACGACGTGAATTTCTCCGGCCGGCTGTTCCGGGCGGAGCACTACTCCCTCGACCACGCCACCGGTCTGATCGACTACGATGCCCTGCTGGTGACCGCGAAGGAGGTCCGCCCCCGGGCGATCATCGCCGGGGCGAGCGCCTACAGTCGCCACATCGACTTCGCTCGCTTCCGGACCGTGGCCGACGAGGTCGGGGCGTTCCTCTTCGCCGATGTCGCCCACCCGGCCGGCTTGATCGCCGCTCGTCTGCACCCGTCCCCGATTCCCCACGCCCACGTCACGATGACGACCACCCACAAGACACTGCGCGGACCCCGGGGCGGCATGGTCTTGTGTGGCGAGGAATTCGCCAAGGCCATCGATAAGTCGGTCTTCCCGGGCCTCCAGGGAGGACCGCTAATGCATGTGATCGCCGGTAAGGCGGTCGCGTTCGGCGAGGCCCTCGGCGACGACTTCCGGGACTACAGCCAGCGCACGATCGACAACGCGCGGGCGATGGCGGCTCGCATGGGATCGCTCGGCTTCCCCATCATCTCCGGAGGCACCGACACCCACCTGATGTTGGTCGACGTCACCAGTGCCGGCATCAGCGGCCGGAAGGCCGAGCAGGTACTCGACCGCGCGGGCATCTCGTGCAACCGCAACACGATCCCGGGCGATACCCGTTCCCCGATGCAGACCAGCGGGATCCGGCTCGGTACCCCGGCGATCACGACACGCGGTTTCGGGGTCGCCGACGCCGAGCGCGTCGCGGACCTAATTGCGGACGTGCTGCGCGGCGCCGGGGACGCGGCGATCGTCGATCGGGTCCTCGGTGAGGTCCGCGACATGACCGGGACGTTCCCGGTGCCCGGGTTCGACCTGACGGAGGACTGACGGCGGCGATGCCGTCTTCGATGAAGACCCGACCCCGTGCTGGATAATCGCCTGCTCATCGCCGCGATCACCTACGGGGTCGCGGCGATGCTCTCCTGGCTCTTCGTCGGGAAAACGATCCCGCTCTCGCAGCGGTGGGGCATCGTCGACATGCCCGGGCCGCGTCGTGCCCATGCCGTCCCGATGGCGAGGGCCGGGGGCGTCCCCCTCTACCTCGCCTTCGCGGTCGCGGTCGCGGTGACCTTCTCACTTGGGGTCGATCGCCTCAGCCTGGAGACCGAGCGACTCCTGATCCTCCTCGTCGCCGCCGGTTTCCTCTGCCTGGTGATGGTCTACGACGATGTCACCGGGCTCTCCCCGGGCGTCAAGCTGCTCTGGCAGTTCGGCGCGGCGTCTCTCGTGGTGGCGCCGCGTTTCCGGGGAGAGGGACACGGCCTGGTCATCGACAGCGTCAACCTCCCTTTCGGCACCGATCAGGTGACCTTGCCGACCTGGTTCGCGTTGCTCTTCACCGTGGTCTGGCTGATCGGGATGACCAACGCGATGAATCTGCTCGACGGGATCGACGGTCTAGCCGGGTCGGTCACCCTCGTCGCCTGCGCGATCTTGTTTCTCCACACCGTCGTCCACCCACAGTTCACGATCTCGCTGCTGCCCGCCGCCCTAGCGGGGGCGGTGAGCGGGTACCTGCCATACAACTGGCACCCGGCCAAGATCATCATGGGAGACGCTGGGGCCAATTTTCTCGGGTTCACCCTGGCCGGGATCGCCATCATCGGCGGAGCCAAGATCGCCACGACCCTGCTCGCCTTTGGGTTGCCGATCCTCGATGTGGTCTGGCTGATCCTGTTCCGGATGGCCCACCGCCGCTCGCCCTTTGCCGCCGACCGGTCCCACCTGCACTACCGCCTGGCGGACGCCGGCTTGAGACCGCCCCAGGTGGTGCTCTTCGTGTCGGGGACCTCGCTGGCGTTCGGTGTCGCTGCCCTGTTGCTGCCGACCCGTGAGACGAAGCTCGCCGCGATCGTCGGGGTCGGCGTCCTGCTCCTGGTGACGGTGGCGATCTTGACGCTGCGCGAGCGTCATCGACCCCACCCGATCGCGGGTTCGCTCCCCGACGCGGCCGAACCCAGGTCATGAGAACGCCGTGACATCGCCGGCGGTTCGGCGTTCGTCCGAGTTGGACCGAATCGATGGGCGTGTGATCAGGGAACGGTCTGGTGATCACGAGGGTCGCGTCGCTATTGCAGCAGATACTCGAAGCGAGGTTGGGCGGACTTTGGCTCGCGACGGTCCACATGCACGACGAGGTCGGTCACCGCGTGTCCGATCTCGCGACCCACCAGGGCCCCGACGACCGTCCCGGCCGCGATCCCGACGGCGGTGCCGATCAGGAATGGGATCAGGGTGGATAACCGCCCCGGTCTCGCTGGCACGAGTTCTGGGCGGGTCATGATCGACAACGATGGTGTCGAGGCCATTGCGACAGAACCCCCTATGGCATCGACCTATGGCATCGACAGGAGCGTCTCGGCCGCCGACCACATGTCTTCCAGGCGGTAGAAGGTGCGCTGCTCCGTGTCGAAGACGTGGACGATCACGCCGTTATAGTCGAGCACGATCCATCCGGCGAAGGGATCACCTTCTACCCGGCGCGGGCGGATGCCCCGCTCCGCGATCCGGTCGAGCACGTCCCGGTTGATCGCCCGCAGCTGCCGTTCGTTCTCGCCCGAGCAGATGACGAAGAAATCGGCGATGGTAGTCTGGGCGTGGATGTCGAGCACCTTCGTGTCGGTCGCCGGGGAGTCCGCGATCACGTCGGCGATCTGGAGCGCGAGAGATCGGCTCTCGGTCAGCGACGGGTCGTCGGCAGCGAGGGCCAGAACGGTCTCGGTCACGTGACCGGAGGAGGCCTCTGGGGCCGGTGTGGCCGATCCTGGGGATGCCGCCGTGGCGCCCGCGGGGGAATGAGATTCGATGTGATGACCTCCTAGAGGAGCGTGTCGTCGGGCCGCCCTGGCAGCGTGTCGGGGACCGGTGATTCGTATGGGCGGGTGGGCCCGGCAGGGATCGAACCCGCGACCCTGGGGTTATGAGCCCCGTGCTCTACCACTGAGCTACAGGCCCGGTTCCCTCCACGATTCTAGACGACCGGCGCGGCGGTCACAACCGTCTCGGTTCGCGAGGATCGTCTCGCGCTGGTCGAGCCACACGGAACGCCCATTCCGGACGACGGTACACACGGATCTCGGGCTGGCGGCGATGTGGTCCGGCGAGACGATGACGAGACGTCGCTCGTCCGTCAGGTCGCGACGGAAACGGGCCGATCGCGGATCCGGAGCAGGTGGACACCGACCGCTAGGGCGAGGAGCATCGCCCCGATGATGTCGCCGGTGGTACTCGTCGCCAGGAGTAGGGCGGCGGCGGGGATGAGCAGGGCGCGTTCCAGCCAGCTTGCGTCCCGCACGACTCGACCGCCGACACCGGCTACCAGGGCCACGATCGCCAGGCACGCGGTGACGGTGGAGACGATGATGTCGTCGATGGCACCCATGGCCAGCAACGTCGTGCCCCGGTCGCGATCCAAAGTGAACATGAACGGGACGATGAAGGCTGGCAGGGTGTACTTCCAGGTGATCATCATCGTCTTGAACGGGTTCCCACCCGTGATCGCCGCCGCCGCGAAGGGGGACAGTGCCGTGGGCGGCGAGACCTCGGACAGGACGGCATAGTAGAAGATGAACATGTGGGCCGCCACGGCCGGCACGCCGAGTTGGATCATGGCGGGCGCCGTGATGGCGGCGGCGATGATGTAGGACGCCGTCACCGGTACCGCGAGGCCCAGGATCCAGACCGCTAGGGCGGTCAGGACCACGGTCGGGAACAGCCGCCCCCCGGCAAGGTCAACGATCAGGTCGGCCATCTTGAGGCCGAGGCCGGTCAGGGTGAAGATGCCGACGATGATCCCCGCCGTCGCCGTGGTCGCGACCACGGACAACGTGCCCGTCGCTCCCGACTCCAGCGCGGCCAGAGCCCGCCGGGGCACGAGGGCCGTCTCTCGACGGATGAAACTGAGCAAGAAGGCCAGGATGATGGCCCAGAAGACCGCCGCGATCGGGGTGAACCCGAGCAGCATCAGGGCGACGATGGCGATCAAGGAACTGAAGTGGTAGCCGTGGCGGGTGATCAAATAGCCGATCGGCGGACCCTCGATCCGGCCCCCGCCCGTACTGAGGCGACGGGAGTCGAGTTCGATCATCAAGAAGATCGAGAGGTAGTAGAGGATGGTCGGGATCGTCGCCATCTTGAGGACTTCGAGGTAGGAGATCTGGAGGATCTCGGCGATCAGGAAGGCCGCCGCGCCCAACGTCGGGGGAGAGAGGATCGCACCGATGCCGCCCGCCGAGAGGACGGCGCCGCCCGACTCCGGGGAATAGCCGGCCCGCCGCAACATGGGCCAGGCGACCGAGCCGAGGGTGACCGTGGTCGCCACGCCGCTGCCGGAGACCGTGCCCAGGAGGAAGCCAGCCACCGTGGTGGTCCGTCCGGCCCCCGAGACCCGGCGACCGGTCGCGGCCATCGCGAAGTCCAAGAAGAACTTGCCCGCCCCCGAGTACTCCAGCACGGCCCCGTAGATCGTGAAGAGGATGATGTAGGTGGCCGCCACGTCGAGCGGGACGCCGAAGATGCCCTCCAGTGAGATGTAGAGTGATCCGACCATCCGCTCCAGGTCGTACCCCTTGTGGCCGTACTCGCCGGGGAGGAGGTATCCCCACCGGCCATATCCAAGCAGCGCGATCGCCACGACGGGCAAGATCCAGCCGACGGTGCGCCTGGTCGCCTCCAGGATCAGGACGATCAAGGCGGCGCCCATCATGACGTCCGTATCCGTCGGGCGCACGGCACGACGGACGAAGCTGTCGTATTCGAGCAGGGGGTAAAGGGCCGTCACCGCTCCCGCGACCGCCAGGAGGACATCTAGTGGGCTGAGCCGCGATGCCCATCGCCGCCCGGCAGGGTAGAGGAGGAAGGTGAGGGCCAGGGCAATGCCAAGGAATGACGTGCGGTAGATCTGGGTCTGGATCGTGACCTGCGTCACCCAGAGGGCATAGAGCGAGAGGCCGATCGCCAGGCCGCCGGTGAGGAATCGCCACGGGCCCGACAATCGTCGGCTCTGCCCTTCCCCCTCGAATCGCTCGATCAGTTCCCTGGCTCGTTCCTCCCCCAACGATTCCGCGATGAAAGCGTCGTCGGCCGCCGGGGCATTATCCCGGTCGGGTGCGTCACCGAGCGAGCGCGACGGGCGGTCGCCGTCGCGGCGAGGCCGGTCGACCATCGCGCGTTCTCCTTTCACCCGACGTCTGTCCCGGTGATGAGTGGGTCAGCAATCCCACTCCCGCCGTCGACCGGGGGAGATGTCCTCGACCCGGACGCTGACATGGAGGGGTGGCGGGCTGTCTCCCGTTCGCCACCCTTTTGACCCAATGCGGATCTCGTGGTGTCCGATCCCGTCGGCCACGAAGCGAAGGTCGCGAATTGGGAGGGGCGTCACGATGACCCGGAACCATCCCGCGTCGGCCAAGACATCGCCATACATGCCGTAATACTCGGCGGCGGCGGCACGCTCGGCCCGGACCCCGGTGCGGACGAGGTCGTGACCATCGACCTTGAAGGTCTCCTCGACCAACCCACCATACATGGAGTGGGAAAAGGTGAGAGTCAGCTCCTGGCCGCCCGGCGCCGGACCGCAGAGGAAGGCATGCCCCGTATCCGCGTCCCGCACGACCACGGCCGGAGCCGAGGCGAGGACCGAGGCGAGCGGTGCCACGAGCAAGACCAGCGGGATCAGCAAACGCTTGACCGACGGGGACACGATCGAATCGAACCCCCGTCGGCCCATCGCCGGTGATCCTCGCTCCCGAGGAGGGCTCAGGTCATGCCGGGGGCGACGCCGCCGGCGAGGCGGCCGGCGAGGCGTTCGGGGTGATGCCCTTCTCCTCGAAGTACCGGATCGCGCCGGGGTGGAACGGGATCGGTGAATTCTGCGAGGCGTTTTCCAGGGTGAGGTTGCGCGCCTCCGGATGGACCGTGACCAACTCCGGTTGGTTCTCGAGCATCACCCGGACCACGTCGTAGGCCAGTTGCTCGTCGAATCCTGCCCCGACGACCAGGAGGTTGGGGACGACCACCACGTCGACCGCCTCGTCCTGCCCGGGGTAGGTCCCGGCCGGGATCGTCGCGGTGGAATAGAAATCACCGTATCGCTCGCGGAGCCCGTCGGTCAGGTCGGCATTGCCGACCAGTTTCAGGTCGATGTTCGGCGTCGCCCCGAGATCGGTGACGGCGCCTGTCGGCAGGCCCCCTGACCAGAAGAAGGCGTCGAGGCGACGGTCCTTGATCGCGGCGGCCGATTCCGCGGCGCCGAGTTGCTCGCGCTCGATGTCGGCTTCCGGATCGAGTCCGGCCGCCTCGAGCATCCGGTTGGCGATGATCTCGGTGCCGCTCCCGGGGGCGCCGGTCGAGACCCGCTTACCACGCAGGTCGGCGACGCCGTTGATCCCGGCATCGTCCGTGGTGACGAGGTGGGTGTAGTTGTCGTAGAGCGTAGCCAGCGCGTACGCCTCGATCGGATCCTCGAACGGCGTATTCCCGGTCACGGCGTCGAACGCCGTGTCCCCGAGGACGAAGGCCAAATCGGCGTCGCCGGTCTCGATCAACAACATGTTATCGACCGAGGCCGCGGTGACCTCGGCGGTCACTTCGATGCCGTCGATATTGTCCGAGAGGATGTTGGCGAGCCCGCCACCGTAGGGATAGTAGACGCCGCCCGTCCCGCCCGTGGCGATCGAGAGGCGGGTCTGCGCTGCCACCCCGCCGGTCTGGGCCACCAGGGCGATCGCGACGATCACCAAGCTCAGGAAGGAGGTGAGACGGCGTTGCGTCCGTCCCCGATCACATGGTCGTGCCATTCCCATCGTCATGGTTCCCCCACCGACTGGCGCCAACGCCAGGAGCTCGACCGGCGGTCCCCGCGGGGACCGCGCCTTCCCCTCGGACGGTGAGGCGAAGGAAACCACGTTCCGTCCCGTCGCGCAACCGGTAGGTCCCCATCGACGAAAAAGGCCACCGCGCCCTCCTGCCGCTGGTCTGGGATCGCGCACCGTTCGGCGGTCCGGGTGCCCATTGGGCCGCGGCGTCCACTCGTCCGCGGAGATGCCGAACGGGACCGGGCAGCATGCTGTCCGGTCCCGTTTGGCGAAGGATCTCACCACCGGCGGTGATCGTCCCCGGATGCCGTTCGCGGCCAGCTGCCTGACCGGCAAACCCGGGGGTGAGATCTACGCGTTCTTCATGAGGCGGGCGGCGATCTCGGCCAGTTCTCCGGGATGGTACCCCGGGGCGTATACCTGAGGCTCGGGGGTGCCGGGGTTGATCGGTCCACCCTTCGGCAGCTCGTCGGTGACGGTCAGCGGCTTGCCGTCCTCCGGGTGCGACCCCTTCCAGATCTTGTCGATGTCCCTGTAGTCGTCCGGGCTGAACCGGTACATCAGGGTGTGGATGTCCTGGTCGTGGTACTTCTTGGCTTCGGGGATCTCGTTGTTCGAAATATTCGGAATATTGAGCATCTTGCCCACCTCGACGCCGGTCAGCTCCTCCAAGGCCTTGGCGTACGCGACCTGGTGGACACCGCCGCGCGTCAACAGGTAGCCGCAGAGCTCGCGAGCGATCGGGTTAGACGTGCTCTGGTACACCCGCAGCTTGCCCATCCGGGCGCCGCACTCCAGGAAGAAGTTGTGGAGCATGTCGAGGACCAGGTCTCCGGAGTTGAAGACATTCTCGCCGGTCCAGGCGATACCTCGAGAATCCACGGGCAGGGTACCCTGTCCACCGAAGAGGAAGTGGTGGGACAGGCCCTTGCCGAGGACGGCCTCCAGCGGCGCCTCGGAGGCGGCGCCTTCCTGGCGCGGCGCGGCGCCGGTGAGCAGGCCGTTGATCGTCGCCGCGACCGCCTCGATGTGGCCGAGTTCCTCGGCGGCGATATTGGCCACGAGGTCGTAAAACGGCTTGATCTTGTCCTTTCCCCGCATGTTGAAGCTCTGGTAGGTGTAGTTCATCAGGGTGGACATTTCACCGAACTGTCCGCCCATCAGTTCTTGGACCGCCTTCGCGGCCTCGATGTCCGGATTCTCCGCCATCGGCAACTCGAGCTGCAACTTGTCGATCCGCAGGTACATAACGGTCTCTCCCTTCCTGATCTCGCGTGTCGTCCGACCTCCCGACGACCGGGTCGCCTGGTCACGCGTCCAGTCGCAAGGACGCGACCGCGATTTTCCATCATGACCCGAACATGACCCGGACGCATGCCGCTATGACCCGGGACGATCCGGAGCACCGGGCGACGTTCCGACGACCCGCGGCCGAGACGCCGTCGAGGCAGCCGTGTACGATGACGATCTCATCGTGGCCCATGTCTCCCCCGTTTGGTCGCTCGCCACTCCCGGAGGCGACTTGCCGTGGAGAGTCGGGCTCATCATTGCCGATGCCGGGTACCGGGCGCGCACGGAGGACTCATCACCATGGTCACGCATACGTATCGTCCGGACCACTACTTCACGACGATGGGCGGGCATCCGCCGGTATTGCACGTCGCGCCGGGCGACACAGTGGTCACCACGACGGTGGACGCGGCCGGCCAGGACGACCAGTTGTGGAAGGCAGCCAGAACCCCGAATCCGCAGACCGGACCGTTCTTCATCGACGGGGCCGAGCCGGGCGACACGCTGGTCGTCGAGATCGAGCGGTTGAGACCGAACCGCGACACCGGGTTCACCAACGCCTCGCTGGCGCCGAACGTCGTCGACCCGGAGTTCGTGCGCGAGTTGCCGGACCTGCCGCGCTTCGACTGGACGATTGACCTCGATGCCTGGACGGCGACGCCGGTGGGACCACTCCTTGGGCTGGAGAATCTGCGGCTACCGCTCGACCCGATGCTCGGTTGCTTCGGAGTCGCCGCGCGTGGTGGACAAGCGATCTCGACGATGACCTCGGCCCAGCACGGCGGCAACATGGACTACCGGGGATTCCGGGAGGGCGTGACCGTCTATTTCCCCGTCTTCGAGCCGGGGGCGCTCTTCTTCCTCGGTGATGGTCACGCCGCGCAAGGTGATGGCGAGGTCGTTGGCACGGGGATCGAGATCTCGTTAGACGTTCAGTTCACGGTGGACGTGCGGAAGGGCGAGCAGATCACCTGGCCACGGGGAGAGAATGCGGAGGAGATCTTCACGGTTGGCAACGCACGGCCGCTCGACCAGGCGCTCCAGCACGCCACGACCGAGATGGTCCATTGGCTCGGGACGCGCTACGGTCTGGATGTCCGCGCGGCCAGCGCGATCCTGGGCCAGTGCGTCGAGTATGACATCGCGAATGTGTACGATCCGGCATACACGGTGGTCTGCAAGGTACCCAAACGGGTCTTGGGTATGCTCGGCACCTCTTGATCGTGGTGTTGATCAAATCGGCACAGATCACCATGAAGCGGGACACTGATTGTTCCCTGATGCTTCCCCGACAGGAATGACCAAATCCCACGCGCTTTGGCCGATAGTCAACGGGACACCGATCACGACCGTCTCGGGCCGGCTCGGGTACGCGAAGTTGAACATCACTCTCGACAGCTATGCCCACGTCGTCGCGGCGATCCGAAGGGAGGCGCTGCCCTCGCGGTGTCGGCCCACCTATTCGGGCCGCGACAGGTCCCGGCGGAGGGGGTCGGAGACTGACCGGGGCGGAATCGTCGCGGCCGACCGTGTACGAACCGTGTACAGATCACCGGAAACGGGAAACGCCGGACCAGTGGTCCGGCGTTCTGCCCGTTTGTCTGGGGTTTTTTGGGAGCGGGAGACCGGGCTCGAACCGGCGACATTCTGCTTGGAAGTTCTATCTTGCTCATTGTCGCCTAATCTGGTATACCCTCGCCTGATATCGAAAACCCGCTTATAATCAACCAAATACGGCACGTCTGCGTGCGCCTGGCTCCCGGCGACCACCGCCTAATCGTGGTCGTTTTTGGGAAGCAGGGAAGCATTGGGGAAGCAAGGGAAAGCACGATGGCCATCTTGAAGCGGACCTCGAAGACGACCGGCAAGGCG
>JBBJOE010000115.1:0-7674 GCA_037721765.1 Thermomicrobiales bacterium | reverse complement strand
AACCGGCGCACCGCGTCCATTACCGTCCCCGTTCGCGATTGAGACTCATTCGCATACAGGGGAAATGCTAGCGGACCGCGGCGGGCGCGTCAACGACCACCCCCCGCCCGGCCAGCGTCGATGTGGTCTCCTTGGTGGGATGGGGGGGCGGTCTCCCACGGTCCCCCGAGCCGACGTTGGTGTGACTCTCGCCGTGTCTTCCGGGAATGGCCCGTGACCCTGGGCTCCCCTCGGGAGACCGTGGCACCGGGATGATCGGTGCCGAATCACTAATTGTCGGTCAGGGCGAGTCCAGCCCGTTCTCTGTGCCTTCGGGGGCGGGAGCGCCGCGCTCCGCCGGGTCGCGGTCGCCGTCGACGTCGATCACCATTTCCCGCACGTCGATCTGGATTCCCTGTCGTGAGACGAATTCCTGGTGTGTCCCGGTCTGACGGAATCCGACCCGGCGGTAACTCGCGATCGCCCGTTCGTTGTGCCCGAAGACCTCCAGGCGGACCTGTCGCAAGCACAACGTCGTCCAGGCCTCCAGCAGCACGAGACGAGTGGCCTCGGTCCCGAGTCCTTGACCCCACCGGTCCTTCTCGCCGATCAAGATGCGGTACAGTCCGGACCCGGTGGTCCGGATCACGTCGGTGATCGCCGCCGAGCCGACCAGACGGTCCGACGCGGCCTCGTGGATCGCCCAGCACATGCCGCGCGCCGACAACGGCAGGATCAGTGTGTCGAAGTAGCCCCGTGCCTGCCGCTCGGTCAGCGGCGAGAGATCGTGGCGCAACAGGCGAGCGATCTCCTCGTCGGCGTACCAGCGCTGAAACGACTCCCGGTTCTCGGGCGAGTGCCGCCGCAAGGTCACCCGTTCCCCGACCCGCACCACTTCCCCGGCTCCGGGCCACCCGTCCGGGGCCGCCTCGCCCCGCGCCCCCTCTCGCATGTCTTGTCCCATCTGGACTCCGGTCCCATCCGATCGCGTCATCTCATGCCGGCGGGGAAAACAACGATGGGCCGCCCGGAGTTCCGGGCGGCCCATGATCAGTGGCAGTTTCTCGCCTTCCCCAAAGGGATGAGGCCTAGTAGCTGCTGCTGTAACGCGGGGCGGAAGCCCGGCGCTCCTGGAAGCAGTCCCGGCAGTAGACCGGCTTGTCGCTGCGCGGCTGGAAGGGGACCTCGGTCTCCTTGCCACACGACGAGCACACGGCCGGGTAGAGCTGGCGCTCGCCGCCGCCCCCACCGCCGCCATAGCCCCCGCCACCGCCGGAGCTGTACCCACCGCCGCCACCGGAGCTATAGCCCCCACCACCGCCGGAGCTGTACCCGCCGCCGCCACTGTAGCCGCCGGAGCTGGCCCCGGCACCACTGTCATAACCGGAGGCATTGCGCTGGGCCTTGCGAGACGCCCGGCACGACTGGCACCGCTGCGGCTCCGAAAAGCCCCGCTCCTGGTAGAACGCCTGCTCACCCGCGGTGAACGTGAAGGCTTCGCCGCAATCCCGGCACGTCAACGTACGATCACTCATTCCGTCTCGACCTCTCCTGGCCGTGGCGTACCCACGACCGACATGAAAAAAGAAACTCCGTGAAACGGTTCCGACGGAACGGGATTCGTACGAGCGGGTTCGGCTCGACTCTTCGGTCACGCGCGCGTTTGGAACGGTCTCGTACAACGATTATAGCACGCCTGCCGGGAAGTCAAGAGGGTCGCTCGTCCGGTTCTTCCCCATCTTCCGCCATCGCCCCGCGGCTATCAAGGCGGCCCTCGTCCCGGTCATCCGGGCGTCGTGGCCTCCTCAGTCACGGTGAAGGCGGCGGAGGGGAGTGCGGCGCGCCAGACCCGCACATCGGCCCGGATGGCGGTACGGTCACCCGCCACCGCCCCTCGGCCAGCGTCGGGACGGCGGGGGTCGAGGGCGAGGCCCATGGCGACGTCCTCTGTGACCGCGCGACGAACCGGTTGCACATCGTCCTCACCCCTCCCTGGCAAGCACGACACGAGGGATCACACCGCGATTCACGTCCCCGCGGCATCGGTTCTCCGCGGGGCTGGTGGCTCGCTTCTCCGTGTCCTCTCGATACCGCCCGATTCCTCCATGGTAGGATGCGACCGGCCACGCGGGACGGTGCCGGGCGGCCACGGTCGCCGCGGACTCCCGCGGGTCCCCGCGTCCTCCTTGGTCGCGGGAATCAGGTCGCGGTGCGGTCGCCGCCGGGCGGATGCCCGGCGCGAGAGAGGGTCACGTCTACAGAATGAACGTCCATGAATACCAGGCGGCCGAGGTGCTGGCACGGTACGGCATCCCGACCAACGCGGGAGTCGTCGCCACCGACCCGGACGGGGCCATGGCCGCCGCCCACTCCCTCGGCGGCACCGTGGCGATCAAGGCCCAGGTCCACTCGGGTGGCCGGGGCAAGGCTGGCGGGATCAAACTCGCCCGTTCTCCGGAGGAGGCCCGGGCCGCGGCCGGGGCGATCTTCGGCCTGAACATCTCGGGGCACGTCGTCCAGAAAGTCCTCATCGTCCCCGCCGTCGACATCGCCCGGGAGTTCTACCTGGGCGTGATCCTCGACCGCCCGAACCGGCGCATCTTGGTGATGGCCTCGGCCGAGGGCGGCGTCGATATCGAGGAGGTCGCTCGGGAGCGGCCCGAGAAGATCGTCCGCCTACTGGCCGACCCCGCGCTGGGGCTCCAGGCGTATCAGGCTCGCGGCATGGCTTTCGACCTGGGCCTCCCGGCCGACAAGGTCAACGGATTCGCCGCCATCGCCGCCAAGCTCTATCGGGCCTACGTCGACGAGGACGCCACCCTGGCCGAGATCAACCCACTGATCCTGACCGGCACCGGAGACTGGTTGGCGCTCGACTCCAAGATGAGCTTCGACGACAACGCCCTCTGGCGCCACCCCGCCGTCGAGGCCCTACGCGACGAGGCCGAAGAGGACGCCACCGAACTGGAGGCCCGCCGGTCCGGGATCAGCTTCGTCAAGCTGGACGGCTCGATCGGCTGCATCGTCAACGGCGCCGGGTTGGCCATGGCCACGATGGACGCCGTCAAGCTGCACGGCGGCGACCCGGCCAATTTTCTCGACGTGGGGGGTGGAGCCAGTGCCGACCAGGTCGCCAAGGCCTTCGAACTGGTCACCCGCGACCCCAACGTCCGCGCCATCCTGATCAACATCTTCGGCGGCATCACCCGGGGTGACATCGTCGCCGAGGGCATCACCGAGGCGCTCGGCCGGGTCGCGGTCACCGCCCCGATCGTGGTCCGCCTGGCGGGGACCAACGCCGAGGAAGGCCGGGCCAAGCTGGCCGAGGCCGGCCTGACCGCCGTCGAGACGATGGACGAGGCCGCGATCCAGGTCGTCGCCGCGGCGGGTCCGGGATAGGTCCACCAGACCCACGCCACGATCCCGGGAAACGATCCCGGGTCGTGCCCCTGGCTCACCCGGGGCCGCACCCGGTCCGACGGCACCCCGATCCCGAGCCTCTCCGTCGCGACCGGCCGGGCCGCGTCACGACGCGCTGTCGCCACATCCCCGGCCGCGGCAGGTGCCCGGCCCGTGAAGGAGTTCCCGTGAGCATCTTGGTCGACACCAACACCCGCCTCCTGGTCCAGGGCATCACCGGCCGTGAGGGGTCGTTCCACACCGAGCAGATGGTCGAGTACGGCACCCCCGTCGTCGCCGGGGTGACGCCGGGTGGCGCGGGCAAGGCCGTCGCCGGAGCGCCCGTCTTCAACACCGTTGCCGAGGCGGTCCTCAGCACCGGCGCCAATACCAGCATCATCTATGTGCCGGCCCGCTTCGCCCCGGACGCGATCTACGAGGCCGTTGATGCCGGCATCGCCCTGGTGATCTGCATCACCGAGGGCATTCCCGTCAACGACATGGTCCCCGCCTTCGCCTGGGTTCGCCAGCGCGGCGCCCGCCTGATCGGTCCCAACTGCCCGGGCCTGATCACCCCCGGCCAGGCCAAGGTCGGGATCATGCCCGGATTCATCCACGCCCCGGGTCCGATCGGCCTGGTCTCCCGTTCCGGCACCCTGACCTACGAGGTGGTCGATTCGCTGACCAAGGTCGGCCTCGGCCAGAGCACGGCCGTCGGCATCGGCGGCGACCCGATCATCGGGACCTCATTCGTCGATGTCCTCGGGATGTTCGAGGCCGACCCGGCCACCGAGGCGATCGTGATGATCGGCGAGATCGGCGGCACCGACGAGGAGGACGCCGCCGCCTTTATCCGGGAGCGGGTCACCAAGCCCGTCGTCGGCTTCATCGCCGGTCAGTCGGCCCCGGCCGGCAAGCGGATGGGCCACGCCGGGGCCATTATCTCAGGTGGCGCGGGCACCGCGGCCAGCAAGATGGACGCCCTGACCGCCGCCGGGGTCAGCGTCGCCCGCACCCCGTCCGAGGTCCCCGCCCTCCTCCGCGCCGCGATGTCGGCCTGACGTCCGTCCCCCCACGTCCCAGGCACCCGCGCAACCAGGAGATCAGCCCGACGGCCCGGACCACATGGTCCGGGCCGTCGTGGCGGGCGGTCTCGCGATCCCGCGCTGGGGTGTCTCACGAGTTCGAGATGTCCGTACGTGCGGACGTTACGATCCGGCACGTATTCCACCTTTGACCGACACCTTCCCGTGACTTGCGGCACGGGGCCCCCCTTCGCCTCGGGGATCCCGCGGCTGGCTCGCCACCGGTAAGGGATTGATCCGTCGCGGGTCGGGGGTCAGATCCGCTGGGCGTAGATGATGGTCCGGGAATCGTACTCGACGCCGTTGAAGGAGCCGCCGCAGGTGATCAGGGTCAGCGACTCGCCGCCCGGGCCGCCGAGGATACCGCCGGCGTCGGTGTAGGCGGACACCGAAAAGGCTGCGGTCACGGCGTAGGTGAAGCCTTCCCCGTTCGGGCCCGAGACGTAGATCGTCTCACCGCCGCCCAAGGAGGAGAGACCGTAGAAGACGGCCGGGCCGACGGTGTAGTAGTCGACGTGTCCCGCCATGACCACGTTCGAGCCATAACCCGGCGAGGAGACACCGGAGTACCAGCCGACGTTCATCGGCCCGGCGGGAGTGCCCATGAAGCCATCGGCCGAGATGCCGATCTGCTCGATGTAGGCATCGACCCCGATCGACGGGATCTGGATCCGGGTGGGACTGAACACGCCCCCCGCCTCGTAGCCGACACCCCCGCCGTCAGTCGCGACCGCGCCGGCAGCCGCGGCAACACCGGCGCCGGCATCAAGGCTCGCCAGTTCGGCCGGGTCGCCGCCCGAGAGGAAGAGCGCCTCGCCAGAGACGGCCAGCAAATCCCCGGCAGCGGCGTCCTCGACCGGCGACAGGTCGACCCCGCGCAGCCGGGCCAGTTCGGTCCCGACCGGGGCCCGCTCCACCCCCGCATCGTCGGTGGTCCAGGCCTCCAGCAGCCCGAAATCGTACCAGCGCGTCACCTTGCCATGGGCCACGTGCAACGACGAGATCGGCGATCCGAGGCGCATCCGGGCGTCCTCATCGGCCATCTCGGCGAACGCCTCCGGCCATCGCCCCGCCACGGTGACGAGCGCCTCGCTCCCGGCGGGGACGACGCCCGTGCCGTCCCCGTCCGGGATGAAGGCCGCGGCGTGGCGGGCACCACCGGCCCGCTTGCCGGCCAACCGGGCGTCCGGGTCGAACCGCTCCCGGGCCAGGGCGGCCCCGGCCGGGAGGCGCTCGATCGCCGACGCGTCATCGACGGTGCTCAGCACCCCGAACTCGAAGTACTGCGTTTCCCGCTCCCCATCGGTCACTTCGGAGACGGGATTGCCCAGGGTCTCGAAACCGGACTCGGCGAGCCAGTGGGCCAGGAAGGGGCCGGCCAGGGTGTGGCCCGTCTCCCGCACCAGGTAGGCGTCGGCGGCTTGGGCCGAGGCATTGCCGGCCGGGGCGACGAATGCCAGCGTCAGCGCCACGATCGGGACCACGCGGAGAATGGACGGACGAATCCGCCGGACGGCGGGGCGAGCGGAGCAGAGACCCATGGGACACCTCGGAAATGACGCGGGCGGTGACGAGGTCGCGGTCGGCACGCCGGGGCACCCTGGCCCCGAACGTGGTCGCACGTCTAAGGATACGGCACGGGTGCCCCGGCGGGATGCACCAAAGGCCGTTCCGATGGCGTCATGACAACACGATGTTGATTCCCGGGCGATCCTACAGTCCGGGCTAGACACGGGCTGGGGCAGATACGCCCGCCGGTGATCGTTGACCAGTCATGGGTCAGAGGAAGAGCCGGTTGAAGGCCCATAGGGCGCCGCCGACGATGACCACGATGCCGATCGGCAGGGTGATGCCCATGATCGAATCCGGGTCGAAGCCAAGCCGGTAGATCCCCGTCAGTCCCTTGATCCGTTCGATCACGCCGCGCATGGACTCGCCTCCGATCATCCCTTATCACGAACGCCCACCGCGCCCGGCGATCCTTACCGATCCGCCCCAGCGGCGGACGTCCATCGTGCCCGCCGGCGGCGCGGGGACCTCAATTCCGTCGCGTCCCGTCGATGTCCGAAGGATACCATCACGCCGCCTGCCGACCGGCTCTTCCCCAGCCCCGGCCCGGCCCCGGGGCCCCGCCCCCATCTGGCCTATGGCGCCACGTCCGCGAGGGCCGCCAGGGGGTCGGATTCGGGTGGGTGGACCCGCATCGCCGGGAAGAGGACCACGTCACGGATACCGTCCTGATCGGTGAGGAGCATCGTCAGGCGGTCGATCCCGATCCCGACCCCGCCGGTGGGCGGCATGCCGTACATCAGGGCATTGATGAAGTCGGTGTCGATCGGCATCGTCTCCTCGTCGCCCGCTTCGCGGTCACGTCGCTGGTCCCGGAACCGGGCCAGTTGGTCCATCGGGTCGTTCAACTCGGTGAACCCATTGCCGACCTCCGCCCCGCCGATGAACGGTTGGAACCGCTCGGCGTGGGTCGGGTCGTCCGGCTTGCGCTTGGCTAGCGGCGAGAGCGACACGGGGTAATCGACGAGGAAGGCCGGCTGGATCAGGTTCGGCCGGACGAATTGCTTCAAAAGCTCGTCGACGATCTTCGACCAGACGGTCCCGGTCGCCACGTCGGCGCCCGCCGCCCGGGCCGCCGCCAGGAGGGAATCGGCATCGCCATGGGCGACGTAGTCCACCCCGCTCCGGTCGAGGATCGCCTGTCTCAGGCTGATCCGGGGCCAGGGTGGCGAGAGATCGATCGCCTGGCCCAGGCAGGTGATCTGGAGCGTGCCCAGCGTTTCCCGGGCCACGGTGACGATCAGGTCCTCGGTCAGGGCCATCACGTCCCGGTAGTCGGCGTAGGCCTGGTAGAACTCCAGCATCGTGAATTCGGGCGAGTGGTAGCGGTCGATGCCCTCGTTGCGGAAGTCCTTGCAGATCTCATAGACCCGCTCGAAGCCGCCGACGACCAGTCGCTTCAAGTACAACTCGTCGGCGATCCGCAGGTAGAGGGTCTGGTCCAGCGTGTTGTGGACGGTGGTGAAGGGCCGGGCGGCGGCCCCGCCGTAGAGGGGTTGCAGTGTCGGCGTCTCGACTTCGAGGAAGCCACGCTCGTCAAAGAAGCGGCGGGTGGCGGTGATCGCGCGCGAGCGGATCTGGAAGACGCGGCGGACATCGGCGTTGGCGATCAGGTCGGCGTATCGCTGGCGGTAGCGGGTCT
>JBBJOE010000114.1:0-7740 GCA_037721765.1 Thermomicrobiales bacterium | reverse complement strand
CCGTCGTCGGTCTCGTCAGCCTCGTCACCGGGCTAGGCATGTGCTGGACCTATCTGACGTACGCCACCACCCCGATGCCCTGGGACGCCGTCGGCATGATCGCCGCGGTCAGCGCGGCCGTCGGTCTCGCCGGTTCGGCCGCGATGGCCCTCCTGGGCTCGCGCGGCCTGGGAGACGGGAAGATATAGGGGGCGGAGAGCGGGCGACCGTGATCTGTACCAAAGGGAGATCATCGGGAATTGACTTAAGACTGGGACGGGAGGAAACGACCGGTGAACGACACCACGCTCGTCATCGTCGCCACCTCCGTCGGGCTAGTGGCGCTCGCTCTGGGAGCCTGGGCGGTGCTGCATCCCCGGGCCCGCCGGAACCGGCTGGCCGGGCTCGTGCTGCTGCTGGTCGGCTGCCTCGCCCTCACCGGGGCGTTCGTCACCCCAGCGGACCTGAACAGCGACGACGGTGACGCCGCCGAACCCACCGCGCCCCAATTGATTACCACACCCGAGTCGCCGTAGCCCACCGGCGCTCTCCGGGAGCCCGTTCCCCATCCCGGCAGCGTGCCGGGTGCGCTAGAGTGGCCCGCGTCCGGCGCCCGCCGGCCGGCCTCGGGTGAGCGGACGGGGATGTGGGCGTGATGACAACGCGATCGGACGGGACCTCGCCCCGGGCCGCGCCTGAACCCCATCCGGCGCGGGGCCGATGCCGTCCCCGCTTTGCGGCCGACCGCATCGCCCTCGGCGCCTTCCTCGCCCACATTGCCCTGGTGACCCTGACGGCCGTCCTGACCGTTTGGCTCACCCCGTCCCGGGCCTGGGTCCGGCCGGACCTGGGCGGGTGGGCGGATTGGCTGGTCGCGCCGCTGGCGATCTGGGACGGGGGCTGGTATGCCGAGATCGCCGCCGACGGCTACGGCGGGCGACGCGAGCGGGCCGCGTTTTGGCCCCTCTATCCGCTCCTGCTGCGGGGCGCGTCGTGGCTGTCAGGGGCGCGGGTCGAGGTCGCCGGGGTCGTCGTCTCGAACCTGGCCCTGCTCGTCGCCCTGATCGCCCTGCACCGCCTCGTCCGGGCCGACCATCCCGGCAAGGTCGCCGACCGCACCGTCTGGCTCGTCGCGCTGCTGCCGAACGGGTTCGTCTTTTCGGCGGTCTACACCGAGTCGCTGTTCCTCGCCCTCAGCGCGACATCGCTGCTGACGGCTCGCTCCGGCCGGTGGGCGATCGCCGCCGTCCTCGCCGCCCTCGCCGCCGTGACGCGCAACACGGGCCTGCTGATCATGATCCCCCTCGCCGCCCTCGCGCTCGGGCAGGTCGGCTGGCGCCCCGGTCATCTCCTCCGCCGGGCCTGGCCCCTGGTTCTGGTCCCCCTCGCCCCGCTCGCGTTCCTCTGGCACCTTGATGGCCTCTGGGGCGACCCGCTGCTGCCCATGCGCGTCGGAGCCCACTGGGATCGTCACCCGGCCTGGCCCTGGCGGTCGCTCTGGACGGGGACGCACGT
Source organism: Thermomicrobiales bacterium (assembly GCA_037721765.1). Lineage (GTDB taxonomy): Bacteria > Chloroflexota > Chloroflexia > Thermomicrobiales > UBA6265 > JACCVE01. The sequence continues at coordinate 6,246 of JBBJOE010000114.1, read as the reverse complement.
CGCGCTCCGGGCCTATCGCGCCTGGCTGACCGGCGGCGATTGGCTCCCGCCTCTTGGGGACGTTCCGCGCCTGATCGGCTTGCCCGCCGTCGCGGCGGCGATCGCCGTGCTGCCCCGCTGCCTGCGACGCCTGGGCTGGGGATACTCGACCTATGCGGTCGCCTGCCTCTTGGTGCCCCTCGCCAGCCCCGCCGGCTACAACGGCTTCCTCTCCGTGCCGCGCTACCTGCTTCCGGTCTTCCCGCTCTGGGTCGCCGCCGCCACGCTGCCGATCTCGACCGGTCGCTGGCGGCCGTTGCTCGCCGTGATGGCCGCGGGCCAGGCTATCCTCTTCGCCCTCCACGCCTCGGGCTACTTCGTCGCCTGACGTCGTCCCGACGACCGATCACCTCCCCACGCGGGATCTCGTGGCCAGGCAGGAGGACCAGGGTCAAGCGGGCACCGTGCTTGGCCGACACAGACCTTCCCGAGTCCCCGCCCTCCCGGCCGTCGCCTCCGTCCGCGTCAGGATCACAGCCCCAGCGCGATACCCTCGGCGCGGGGGTCCGAGCCCCCGACCATGACCCCGGTCGAAGGATCCCGGGCGATCACCTGCGACGCCCCACCCCCCGCCCAGGAGCCCTGGACCCGGACCTCGTGACCGCGTTCCCGCAGGGCCGCGATGACGTCCTCTCCGGCCCGGTCCTCGATCCGCAGCTCGTAGGGGTTGGGGAGGGTGCTGGGGTCCGTCCCCGGCCAACTCGTCCAGCGCGGCTGCTCGATCGCCGCCTGGACGTCCAGTCCAGCATCGACCAGGCCGGTGATCGTCTGCAGGTTCCACTGGGGTTGGCCGTCTCCCCCCGGCGTGCCGCCGACGAGCACCGGGGTTCCGGTCTCGTCGGCGATCAGGAAGCAATTCAGGGTGTGCATCGTCTTCTTGCCGGGGGCGAAGACATTGGGGTGCCCCTCCTCCAGGCTGAAGCCCCGGCCGACCCGGTTGTTGAGGACCACCCCGGTGTCGCCCGCGACCATGCCGCAGCCGAACGCGGCCGAGACCGACTGGATCAGGGAGACCATCATCCCGTCCCGGTCCACGACGCAGAGGTAGGTGGTGTCCCCATCCCGGTGCTCCCCGGGCGGCACATCGCTGGCTGCCCGCTCCCCAATTCGCCCGGACCGCTCCTCGGCCCACGCCTTGGAGAGCAACATGTCCATCGGGGTCGAGACGAACGCCGGGTCGGCGGCAAAACCTAACCGGTCGGCATAGGCTAGCTTCTTGGCTTCCACCTGGAAGTGGACCCAGGCGTCACCGCCGGGCATGAGGCCAGCCATCTCCGACCGCTCGACGATGTTGAGGGCCCCGAGCAGGATCAAGCCCTGGGTCGGCAGGCCGGTCTGGTAGACGGTGTGGCCCCGGTACGTCGTGGCGATGGGGGCGACCAGGTCGGTCGTGTGCCCGGCCAGGTCCTCGGCCGAGAGCACCCCGCCCGCCTCCCCGATCGCTTGGGCGATCCTGTCCCCCAACCGGCCTCGGTAGAAGGCGTCGGCACCACCGTCCGCGACGATTTCGAGGGTGCGGGCCAGGTCCGGCTGGCGCAACAGGTCTCCGGTGGCCGGGACGACACCGCCCGGCAGGAACACCGCCGCCGAGGCCGGGAAGTCCGAGAGCATCGCCGCATTGTCCGCGATCGCCGCGGCGCCTTTCCCGGTCAGGGGAAAGCCGTCCCGGGCGTGAGCGATCGCGGGCTCGACCAGCGACGCCAGGGTCCAGGTGCCGAACCGCTCGACGAGGCTCGCGTAGGCATCCACCATCCCTGGCACCCCCACCGCGAGCGGCCCCCGGTAGGGCATCGTCGTGCCGCCAGCGTCGCCGTGGCGGCGCATCATCTCGATCGTGGCGGCGCGGGGCGCGATGCCGCTCCCCAGCACGGCGATCGTCTCGCCGCCGGCCTGCCCACGCGCCCCGGCGTCGCCGGGCCGGTGGACGATCGCGAAGAGGTCTCCCCCGAGGCCGCACATCTCGGGCATCGTCACGCTGCCGACGGCCGCCGCGGCCACCGCCGCGTCGACGGCGTTGCCGCCCTGCCGGAGGACATGCAATCCCGCGGCGCTGATCAGGGGGTGGGCCGAAGCGACCATCCCCGCCTCGCCGTAGACTGGGGCCTCACGGTGATTTGGCCACCCCGCGGTGGCCGTCCGCGCGTGTTCGGCCGGGAATCCGATCATGGTCGATCTCCCTTCTTCGTGCTGTCCGGACGCCATGCTACCGCGTTTCGGGCGACCGGGGGAGGAGCTCCTTCCCACCGCCGGCCGCCGGTGTCGCGCGAGTGGTGGCCGCCGCCATCGCCGGGGTGCTAGGCTCATCGGGATGACCGCTCACCCGCCCGGCACGACCGCCATCGAGACGACCGGCCTCGGCAAGCGCTTCGGCACCCTCCCGGCGCTGGAGGGCCTCGACCTCGTCGTACCGCCGGGCACGGTCTTCGGCTTCCTCGGCCCCAACGGGGCGGGCAAGACGACGACCATCCGTCTCCTGCTCGGCTTCATCCGCCCCTCCGCCGGCTCGGCCCGTATCTTCGGTCTCGACACCTGGTCAGACGGGGTCGCCGCCCGCCGCGCCCTCGGGTATCTCGTTCCCCCCGAGGCGTTGTACCTCGACATGTCCGGCGACGACCAGCTCGACTACGCGGCCCGCCTCAGTGGCACCCCGCCGGTCCTGCGGGACCGCTTCCTCGATGCCCTCGAACTCGGTAAGGCCCCTCTCCGCCGCCGCCTGGGCACGTTCTCCAAGGGGATGCGCCAGAAGTTGGCCCTGGTGATGGCCTGCCAGGGCGACCCCGACCTGCTGATCCTCGACGAGCCGACGGATGGCCTCGATCCCCTGGTCCAGCGGGCCTTCGAATCGCTCCTGCGGGAACGCCACCGGGCCGGACGGACGATCTTCATGTCATCGCACGACCTGGCCGAGGTCGAGCGGACGTGCCAGCGGGTCGCCGTGGTCCGGGGCGGGCACCTGGTCGCCCAGGATTCCGTCGCCGAACTGCTCCGGCTCCGGCGCCGCACGGTCGATGTCCGGATCGACGATGCCGGGGCCGTCGCCATCCTGGCCCTGCCCAACGCGACCTGCCTGTCCCGGGAGGATGGCAGGCTGCGGGCCGCCATCGATGGGGACCTGAATCCCCTCCTCCGCATCCTCGCCCTCCATGACATCGGCGACCTCTCGATCGAATCCCCGACACTGGAGGACGCCTTCATGGCGTTCTACGAACCGGCCGCGGCGGCTCCCGGTCCGAATGGCACGGCGGGCACGGCGGGAACCAGCGGTGGGAAGGATCCCGTCACGTTGGTCGCCGGTCGTGGGACCAGAGTCGATGTGACCGCCGGGAGGGGGGACGCCGAAGTCGCGACCCGGGAGGCGGTCGCCTCGGCCGGGGGTCGCCGGTGACGATTACCCTGCTGATGACCGGGCGGCTCCTGCGGCGCGGCCTGGTCGGCCTCGCCAGCTTGATGTTGGCGATCCTGCTCTTCGAGATGGTGATCCCGCCGGTGGCCGACTCGCTCGGCGGATCGGCCGGCCTGGAGACCCTGATCCGCGCGCTGCCACCCTCGATCCAGGCCCTGACCCGGACCCGGCCCGAATTCATCGCCGTCTCCGGCCTGGCGGGCTACCTCTCGACCGGGTTCACCCACCCACTCTATTTCACGCTCTCGTCCGCCGCGCTGGTCACCTTCACGGCCCGGGGCCTGGCCGGGGAGATGGAGCGAGGTACGATCCAGGTCGCGCTTGCCCGGGCCGTCTCCCGGCCTCGGGTCTACCTGGCCCGGGTGCTCGGCCTGGTCGCGATCGTCACCGCCCTGTCCCTGGTCGGCATGGCCGGACTGCTGCTCGGGATGGTCATCGCCCGGCCCGAGGGGACCCTGGTCTGGTGGCACCTGGGGACCACGGTGCTGGTCTGCTGGCTCCTGTTCTGGGCGATCGGCGGCCTGGCCCTGCTCGGCTCGGCGGCGGCCGACACCACCTCGCAGGCCGTCGGCTGGGCCACGGCCGGCATCGTGATCTCCTTCGTGATCGACTACCTGGCCTCGATCTGGTCCCTAATCGAGCCACTGTCGTTCGTCAGCCTCTTCGATTACTACGACCCGGCCGACTCCCTGGTCAACGGCCACATCCCGATTGACCATGCTATCGTCCTGGCCCTGGCCGGACTGGCGGGCGTCGTAGCGGGGTTCATCGTCTTCACCCGCCGCGACCTGCCAAACTAGGTCTGGCCCGCCCCCTCGACCCAGCGACTTCTCACCTGACCTCGATCCATCGTCACCACGCGCTCCGGCCGCACGCGGACTTCACCGGATTCGTTGCCGACCGGCCCGATCAAGTATGCTCCCCGGTCCACCGATCGCCCGCCCGTCCCCGACGATCCGTCGGCTCGACCGGCCGGCGTTCGCCGGTGGCAGGCGCGTGACGGGGTGACCGAGATGGGCGAGACGGGCGAGATCGACGGCAGCGACGTCCCGGACGCACGGTCCCCGGCAATGGGGACGGGGCTCGGGATGGTCACGATCGAGGAGACCGGGCTACGGGTCCCGATCAAGACCTGGCTCCCGCCGTCCGAGATCGACGCCGGGGCGATGGAGCAACTCCGCAATGCCGCCTCCCACCCGGCAGTCGGGCCCCACGTCGCCGTGATGCCCGACTGCCACGTCGGCTTCGGCGTCTCGATCGGTTGCGTCTTCCCGACCGTCGCCGAGGTCGTGCCGGCCGCCGTCGGGGTCGACATCGGCTGCGGCATGTGCGCCGTCCCCACCGGCCGGACCCACAAGCCGAAGCGGATGGACGCCCGCTGGTGGGGAGCCTGGGCCCAGGCGGTGCAGGACGCGGTCCCGACCGGATTCAAGACCCACACCCGGCCCCGGCGCTGGGACGGCCTCGACACGGAGTTGCGCGCCACACCTCTCCAGCCTCTGCTGGGCACCAAGGCGGCGCCGCAACTCGGCACGCTCGGCGGCGGCAACCACTTCCTCGAAGCACAGGTCGATGAGTCCGGCGAGATCTGGCTGATGGTCCACTCCGGTAGCCGCCACACCGGCCTGCGCATCGCCGACCACTACACCGACCTGGCTCGCGACATCGCCGGGAGCCGGGGCGCCGCGTTCCCGCGCGACCTGTGGTCTCTCTCGATCGACGACCAGATCGGCCAGGACTACCTCCACGACATGGGCTGGGCGACCGCGTTCGCGCTGGAGAGCCGGTACCGGATGCTGGAGGCGATGCTGGGAGCGATGGGGATGGAGCCGGACGAGGTCGGCGGCCGTGATGCCTTCATCAACATCCACCACAACTTCGCCCGCGTCGAGCGCCACGGCGACCGGGAGATGGTCGTCCACCGCAAGGGCGCCACCTCGGCGGCGGCGGGCGAGATCGGCATCATCCCCGGCAGCATGGGGACACCGAGCTACATCGTCCGCGGCCGCGGCAACCTCGACAGCTTCGCCTCATGCTCGCACGGGGCCGGTCGCCGCCTGGGCCGCAACCAGGCCCGCCGCGCGATCACCGAGGCGGCCTTCAAGACCGCTCTCACCGGCACCCACACCCGTCCCTCGAAGGGCTACATCGACGAGGCCCCGCAGGCATACAAGGACATCACCGAGGTCCTTGCCCGCCAGACCGACCTCGTCGAGATCGTCCACACCCTGACCCCGATCATCACGGTCAAGGGCGACAGCAAAGCCAAGGACGACTGAGCGGCGCGGCACCTCGGCCGGGATTCACCCCATTTGGTCGAGGTCCGCCAGCAACGCGTTCACATCGAGTCGCAAGCCCGGCAGCACGACCGACTCGATGATCCCTGCGATCGGGGGGATCGGGACGTATGAGCCGTTCTCCAAGCGGAGGACGCTCAGTTCGGGGGTGTCGACATCTCCGATCCACAGTTCCTGCACATTCGCCTCGGCGTAGAGCCGCATCTTGACGCCGAGGTCGTAGACCCGCGTTGATGGTGACAGCACTTCGACCGCGAGATCCGGACCACCTTCGAGATAGTTCGGACCAATGTCAGTATTTCGCGCCTTCGTCACGTACAGCACATCTGGTTGCAGTACGTCGACCGATGAGAGGCGACTATCGAATGGAGCGACGAGGACCCTCCCAAGTTTGCCAGCGCCAACGAACGACCGCAGGGCAATCAACAGGCGGATGACGAGTTCTTGGTGCTTGGCCGAAGGAGACGGCATCTCGAACAGCTCTCCACCGATCAGCTCGTAGCGCTT
>JBBJOE010000113.1:0-7828 GCA_037721765.1 Thermomicrobiales bacterium | reverse complement strand
TTAGACGCTCTAAACGTGACAGGGCCGTCGACCGCCCGGCAGGTCGCCCGCGACGGCCGCCGGGTCACCGCCTGGAGCGTCCTTCGGGTCGCTGTCAAGGGGCCAGGACATGGGTCATCCCGATGGGCAGGTGAAGCGATCGTGCGTGCTACACTCTTGGAGGAACCACCCCCGTATCTCCTGCCCCGATCCGCGATGTCCGGCGCTTTTTCTGGGACGGGCCGGTCGCTCCCCACGCCCGATGTGTTGATGGTGCCGGCCCGATCGTGCGGGTGGCCGGACGAGGAGTGAGGCCCGATGACGGTCCAGGTGACGACGGTGGCGACGGCGATGCCCGAGCATTCGGCGTGGGCGATCCCGACCCTCGCCGATGTCTACGCCGCCCGCCGGGTGATCGATCCCTACCTGGCCCCGACGCCGCTCCTCCGGCCGGAAGCCCTCGGGGCAATGTTTGGATTTGACCTACGCCTGAAGTGCGAGAACCTCCAGCCGGTCGGCGCCTTCAAGGTCCGGGGCGGATTGAACCGGCTCAGCCACCTGACCAGTGACGAGCGGGCGCGGGGTGTGGTCGCGGCCTCGACCGGGAACCATGGCCAGTCGATCGCCTACGCTGGCCGGACCTTCGGCATCCCGGCAACGGTCTTCGTGCCCCACGGGGCCAACCCGGACAAGGTGACGGCGATGGAGCGAATGGGGGCGGATGTCGTCCACGCCGGTCACGACTTCACCGCCTCCTGCGAGGCGGCCGAGGCCCACGCCGCCGAACGCGGCGCGATCTTCATCCACTCCGCCAACGAACCGCTCCTGATCGCTGGCGTCGCCACCTCCACCCTGGAGGTCATCGAGAGGCTGCCCCACGTCGATACGCTGATCGTGCCGGTCGGGGCGGGCAGCGGCGTGTGCGGCGCGGCGATCGTCGCCAAGGCGATCTCGCCGGGGATCAGGGTGATCGGGGTCCAGGCCGAGGGTGCCCCCGCGGTCTACGATTCCTGGCGGCGACGGGAACTCGTCTCGCACGACCGGATGGAGACCTTTGCCGACGGCCTGGCGACCCGGGTCGCGGCCGAGTTGACGTCCCGGATCATCTGGGACCTGGTCGACGACCTCGTCCTGGTCAGCGACGACGCGATGCGGCGAGCGATCGCGACCCTGGCGACCCGGGCCGGTTTGGTCGCCGAGGGGGCCGGCGCTGCCGGGTTGGCCGCCGCCCACGGGATGCGCGAGGAACTCGCCGGCCAGACCGTCGCCGTCACGGTCTCGGGCGGCAACCTCGCCCCCGGCCTGCTGGCAGAGATCCTGGCCGGGGACGCTCCCTGGTGAGTGGCCTCTGGACGAAGCTGGGCGGGCGAGACCGCCAGGCGGGCGCGAATGTCCTGATCCAGTTCGCGCGGGAGGTCGTCGGGCGCCGCCGATCCCTGGCGGCGGCGTTGGCCGAGATCCGCCACACCTCGGTCCTCGACGCGCTCTCCGATACCGATTTCAAGACCCTGGATACCTTGGCCGCGGACCGGGCCCGCTCGGACCGGGCATTCGCGCAGACCCTCGCCCGGCTGTCCCATGCCGCCGCCCATGCCAAGGGCTTCGATCGCCAGATGGTCGACGCGGCCCTGCGTCTCGATACCCTGCTGCCAGCCGACGATCCCAGCCGGGAGCGCGACACGCTGCTGCGCGACGCCTATACCGCCGCGCAGCGGGCCAGTTATCTCCGGGGGGGACGGGTGGCCCTCGGGCGGCTCGGCCGTCGCGCCTTCGAAATGGGCGACGACGAGCGGGCCCGCGTCCTCCTCCAACAGCAACTGGATCTCGAACCCGAGTCCTCCGACAGTACCGTCGAGGTCGATTCGGCCCTGGCCCTCGCCGAGGTGATGCGGCGCGACGGCGACCTGTCCGACTCCCGGGTCATGTATCGCCGGGCCGGGCAATCGGCCCAGCGGCTAGAGTACTACCACGGACTGGCGGAGGCCCTGGTCCGCCAGATCGAACTCATGGTCAACCCCAGCCCGGACACCCGCCTGGCGCTGCAGCGCCAGGCCCAGAGCGCGGCGCAGCGGACCGGCGACACGGCCCTGGAGAGCGAGATCGCCCTCGATGTCTCCCGGACCCTGGTCGAGTTGGGCCGCTGGGCGGACGCGGTCGAGGAGTTGGAGGCGGGCCTGTTGTTGGCCCGGGAGACGGGCGACCTCTCGCGGGAGAGCCGCTACGTGGCCATGCTCATCGAAGCTCAGCGACGGCTCGGCCGCACCTCGACCCTGGTCGGGCTGGAGCGGCACATGCTTCACCTCGAAGAGCGGCTCGGCAACCGGGCCGGGGCGGCTCGCTCCGCGGTCGACCTGGGCACCAGCGAGCTGTCGCTCGGCCGGATTGAACCGGCCCGCGACGCCTTCGAACGAGCCCTGACCCTCGCCGTCGGGATCGAGGACCGGGACGCCCAACAGCGTGCCCTCGGCGGCCTCGGCGCGGTCGCCACGACCTCCCGCCGGCCGACCGAAGCGCTCGACTACCTGACGCGCGCCCTCGACCTGGCCCAGGACGCCGGGCAAGAACGGGCCGAGGCGCAATGGCTGGGCAGCATCGGCCAGGCACTCTGGACGTTCGGCCAGGAAGTCGACGCGGCCCGGGCCACCCAGCAAGCGGTCGACCTGGCCCGGTCACTGGGCGACGAGGCCTTGGAAGCCAGCCTATTGCCACTGATGGGGGAAATCTACGCGGGTCGCCGGGAGACCAGCCGGGCCCGGGACAGCCTGGTCCGGGCGACGGAGCTGAACCGGCGGCTGGGCCATCACGCCGATCATATCGCGGCCCTTTCCACCCTCGGCCAGATGGCCATCGACAACGGTCAGCCCAATCAGGCCACGCAGGCCTTCGAGCAGGCCCTGGCCGTCGCCAACGGGGCCGGTGACCAGCCGGCGGCGATCCGCCTCTACCGTCGCCTGGCCCGCCTGGCCCAGCGACGGGGCGATCACCAGGTCGGTCTCGACCTGCTGACCCGGGCCCTGTCCCTCGCGAACGGCCAGGAGGATCCCCGGATCCGCAACACGGTTCTGCAGCACCTGGCCGCTGCCCAGGACTTGGCCGGCTCGGGCGACGCCGCCGAGACGTACCGGGAGGCAGTCGACGAGGCGGTCGAGATCAACGACCGGTATGGCGAGACCGTCATGCGCCTCAACTTGGGCCTCCTGCTGGCGACCACCGATCCCCATGCCTACCGGCACGAGGGGATCCCCCACCTCCAGCGAGCGGCGGTGCTGGCCGCCGACCTCGGTGCGACTGGCGACGCGCTTCGGGAGCGGATCATGGCCGCCCTGACCGCGTACGGGGGGTCGACGGCCCACCATCAGACAACGTCCGACCGGGAATGGTCCGGGGGCGCCGGGCCGGGTGAACGATTGGCCGGGCCCGGTCGGCCCGTCGCCGTGGTCGGGCCGCGCACCTGGTCCGACCAGCGTGGCGCCCTGCCGATCTCGTTTCCCGATGAGCACTGGGATGACGACGAGGGGAAGGATGACCCCGGCGATGTCGCCGCGCGCGACGACGGGGACGAGCGGTACGGCGACGAGCGCCGCTACGACGACGAGTACGACGTCGGTGAAGATGAGGTCTACGACGAAACGACGCTCCCGCCGCATTGACGTACGCGGCCGGCACGTTCATGATGCCCGGTCGATCTGCCGCCCGGGACGACGCATGAACCAGGTCTCGACGAATGCGCCCATAGACGTACGTACACGTCGCTGATATACTGCTACCCCCGCGCCGCCCATGCGTCGACCCTGTGCCGGATCCCGGTGCGTGGGGAGCGAGACATCTGGTCGCTCCCCACGCGTGCTCCGGCGAGCGGCGGATCGGGAATCATCCATGACCAAGCACGGGCCTCGCGCGGTCCCCGAACCGGAGACGTCCGCCGCCGCGTTCGCGTTGTCCGCGGGCATGCCCTCCGATGTCCGCCAACGCCTGATCGCCGATCTGGAGCCGCGCCACGGCCGGCGCCACGGCCGCCGCCTGCTGGCGGCGGCCGAGCCGACGATCCCCGGAGTCGCCGGGGAACGGATCGCCCATCTGGCCTTGACGGCCCTCCGGGACGCCTTCGAGCACGCCAGCGAGGACTCGACGCCCCTGGCCCTGGGGCGGGCCTTCGCGGTCGCCGATGCGGTGGTGCGAGCCCGGAACCGGCTGCACGAGGCCGGGGCGGAAGCGCCCCGGATCCTGGTCGGGATCACCGCCGCCGTGGTCGAGGGGCGGATCGTCACGATCGCCCAGGTCCCGCCGCACCGGGCCATCCTGGTCCAGGACGGGCGCTGCTATCCCCTGCCGGGCAGCGAGTGGGCGGAGCGGGGCGCCGGCGAGGACGACGAGGTCGAGCCGTACCCGCTCGGTTCGGACGCACCGGTGGCACCTCGCCTTGTCCGGTCCGTGATCACCGGGGATGACCTGCTGATCCTGGCCGACTCCTGCCTGATCGATCACCTCGGCCGGGATGGGCGACGTTTGGGGCCCGGGGACCGGGCGATCGCGCGTGATGTCGACCGCATCTTGACCTGGATGGAGGGCGTGGCCTGGCGCCATGGCCTTGACGACGTGATGGGCGCCTGCCTGACCTTGCCCGTCTCCGAGGGGACTTCTCCCCTCCAGAACCGCCCGCGGGCCCCCTGGTTGGTGCCCCCTCTCTCCCAGAGCACCGTCTCTAGCCTGAGCGCGATCGTCACCGGCGCCCCGACCTCGACCGGTGAGTCCGGGGAACCGGCGCCACCGGTCGAGACGCCGGCCGACGACATGCCGGGCCGGCCAGTCACCAATCGTTTGCCCCATGATTCGGGCACCAGCGACCGGGAGGATGGACTAGGGACGGGACTTGTCGACGATGGATCGCCTGACCAGCCGGACGGGGCTGACGTCGCGGCGGGACCGACCGGGTCCGAAATCACCCCAACGTCTCGCGAGTCGACGCTGGTGGACGGGACCGGCGACCGTCCAGGGCCACCTGGCCTCTCAACCCGAGAGACCACCGAAGTGCGCGACACGCCCGGGACCGCGGACACGCTGACGTGGATCGAGCGTCATGATGCGACCGTCGGCTCCGGCGCCGGGGACGTGAATCGCGGGGGCCTGGCGTCCGACGACGCGGTGCGGGAAGCCACGCTGGCCGCGGCGGCCGCCTGGTGGCACTCGGCGGCGTCCCGGCAGGGACGTCAAGCCGCGGGCGGTCGCCGGGCCGGCCCTGGTCGTCGGTGGGACGGGTCGGAGACGCCCGGGTGGCCCCGTGCCGGGACGGCGCCGGTCACGCCGGGGGTGATCGCGCCCGGCGAGGGGTCCGGGACAGCGGTGCCCAGCCAGCCGCCGCCGATCATGTCTCCTTCCTCCCGAGAGGGCGTGAGCGGGCCCAGACCGGCCAGGGTGGCAGGGGGGGCCGCGGAGACGATCCGGGTGGTCACCGGACCACGCGGCCGGGCGGCGTTCTTCCCGGGTGGACTCTCCACGTTGCCCGGAGCCCAGCCACACCGGTGCCGGGTCGGGAGTCTTACCCGCCTTTTACTCGTCGCGTTGGCACTGACCCTGATCTGCGGGTCGAGCGCCGTCGCCCACGATCAGGTGTCGGGACGCAACGCCCGCGCGCGGGCGAGCCGGGACGCGCTGGCCGGTCTCGACGCCGCGATCGCCGGGATGGAGGTGGACGCCGGGGCGACAACGGGCGGGCCCGAATCCGGGTGGGATGCCATGCTGCGGGCGGAAACTGCGGGCATCGCCGAATCAGACCTGGCCCCCCGCCGCCTCCGGCTTCGCCAGTTGACGGACGATGCCGCCGGCATCGTCCGCCTCGGGAACGTTTCCCGCGTCGGCCTGCTGCCCGTCGAGATCACCGGTGATGCGGCCACGCCTCCGCGGCTGGTTCGCGCTGGCCGGGATCTCTATCTCGTCGCGAACGGGCTCTACAGCGTCAGCTTGTCGGACAGTCGCCTCGTCGCGGCCCTGGCACCGGGGAGCGAGATCGATGGCCGGGTGGTCGGACCCCTCATCGACGGGGCCTGGAACACCGCCGGTCTGGTCGTGACGGACGGGCAGGCGGCCTACCGTATGCGGGGGAACGAGTGGACGGCCCACTCGCTGGACGACATGCCGGAGAGTGATCGCCAGGGACCCTGCGCGACCCTCGACGCGGGATTCTATGTCCTCGACGCCGGGGACGGAACGATCCTCAAGACCGACCTTACTTCCGGTGACGACCGCTTGGCAGCATGGACGGCGGGTCAAACACCGTCCCTGCGGGATGCCAAGGCCGTCGTCATCGACGGGCGCGTCCATGTCCTGCGCGCGGATGGGTCCGTCGCGACCCTCGCATCCGGCGAGATCGTCACCGAGCGGTCATTGGCCGTGGAGCCACCGGTCACAGCCCCGATCACGATGACGGGCGGGTTGGATTCGACGGTCCTGTGGGTCCTCGACCGCGCCGGCGACGAACTACGAGTGATACGGACCGACCCGGACACCGGCGAGACCCGTGCCTTCCTCTTCGACACGCCCGTGGCAGACGGCCAAGCGCTCACCGCCGTCACCGGGATGGCGGTGGACGAGGTCAACCACACCGTCTACCTGCTCGGGCCCGACGCCCTCTGGCGAGCGGACCTGCCGGTGTACGTTCCCGCCCTTGCCACGGGAGAGACCGATTGAGACGGTAGGTGGTCAGTCCGAGAAGTGGACAGAGGTCGCCAGGGAAGGTCCATCCGGGCCAGTTCAGGCCACGCCAGGGTAGAGTGGCCCGACCGTTCTCCAGACACGGGGTCGTGTGCCAGATGTCGGGAGCTTCGCCGTGGACCAGTGGTCGGGTCAGGCCTCGGCCTTGAAGAAGGCCGCATTCGTGGGTTGGAAGGCGGACCATTGCTCGGGGAGGTCGTCCTCGAAGAAGATGGCCTCGACCGGGCAGACCTCGGCGCAGACGCCACAGTCGATGCATTCGTCCGGGTTGATGAAATACTGCTCGGCGTCGTCGGTCGAGTGGATGCAATCGACCGGGCAGACCTCGACGCAGGAGGCATCCTTGACGCCGATACATGGTTGGGCGATGACGTAGGTCATGCTCGCACGCTCCTGGCGGTGGACTCGCCACCGGGTTCAGGGAATGGGTGCGCGCTGGGTCCGCTGGCTGCGGCAAACGGCGCTCGTCGGTGACGAACTCGCGGACTTGCGGAGTATAGCCTGGTTCGACCGGCGCGGTGCCCGTTGATCTGCCCGCCATTGGGCCCCGCGTCACGGGCGTGACGGCTGAACTCGTGCCCGTCGCCCATGCTAGGCTGAATCACCGGGCGACGCTCAGATCGGCCCGGCCGAACGGACCGCGTAGGGAGGAGTAGGCCGCGATGGAGGACGGGACGGGGACGCTACACGGGTTGGGGATGGCCGGGGACCAACTGGCCGCCTACCTGGACGAGATGCTTCTGGAAGAGGCGCAGGAGGCGGCGGAGGAGCGGGGCACCACGGCGGAACGGGAGTTGGACTCGCCGGGGTTTGCCGCCGCGCGTTCGGCGTCGAGTTACGCGATCCGGCTGATCACCGCCAACAACGCCTTCGTGGCCCGGCAACTGTTGGACCTGGGCGTCCTTACCCCCGGCGCGGGTTCGACCGGCGCGGCCCCCGCCGGAGAGGAGTGACACGATTCACGCGTCCTGTGTCACAGGTGTCGGGGACCGACTGACGCCGGGACACGGTTGGGTCCGGAGGGCGACCGTCAGGCCGCGATGTCGGCCGTATCAGTCCCGATCCCGAAGAGCCGGGCGACGAGCGCCGTGGCCAGGAACACCTTGAGCAGCGTTTCGGTGAGTGGGAGGATGGTTGCCAG
>JBBJOE010000112.1:0-7895 GCA_037721765.1 Thermomicrobiales bacterium | reverse complement strand
CAGTGAAGGGGAGCGGAACCGTGACCCAATACATCCTCCGGCGCCTCATCCACTCGGTCTTCATCATCTGGGGATGCGCCACGCTCGTGTTCATCCTGATCCGGCTGATCCCCGGGGATCCGGTCATCCAGATGCTGGGCCCGGAGTACAGCCCGGAGGCGGCCGCGGCGCTCAACCGGAAGCTCGGGCTCGACCAGCCGATGTACATCCAGTACGTGAAATGGTTCGGCAGCGTGCTGCGAGGCGATCTCGGTGGATCGATCTCCAGTGGCGAGTCGGTGATCGGGGCGATCAAATCCGGTCTCCCCAAGACGTTGAGCCTGACCCTGGTCTCGTTCTTGATCGCGACGGTGATCGCGGTGCCTGCCGGTATCCTGGCCGCGCTGAAACGCAATACGCCGGTCGACTACGCCGTCAGCGTGATTGCCTTCATCGGCGTCAGCATGCCGAGCTTCTGGTTCGGGATCATCTTGATCCTACTCTTCGCGGTGCAGCTCGGCTGGTTCCCCGCGATCGGGTATGCCTCCCTGACCGAGGACGGGGTGTGGGCGTGGTTCTCCCACCTGCTGCTCCCGAGCCTGGCGATCGGCGCCGGGTACGCGGCGATCCTGATGAGGTTCATCCGAGCCGGATTGCTGGAGGTGCTGGGCAGCGACTATATCCGGACGGCGCGGGCCAAGGGACTGGCCGAGCGGCGGGTGTTGATCCGCCACGCCCTGCGGAATTCGCTCATCCCGGTGGTGACGATCGCCGGGATCCAACTGGCGCTGCTGCTCAGCGGCGCCGTCGTGATCGAGATCGTCTTCTCGATCCGGGGGCTGGGCCGGATCCTCGTCGGTGCGATCTTCGACAAGGACTACCCGATCGTGCAGGGGGCGATCCTCCTGGTGGCGGTCATCTTCGTGCTCGCCAACCTGGTCGTCGACATCATCTACACCTTCCTCGACCCGAGGATCCACTATGGATAGGTTCACCTCAGACACCCAATCCGCGGCGCCGGGCGCCCTCCCCGACCGCAACCGGTTGGAGCAACTGGAGGAGGAGCGCCGCGCGACGACAGGGAGCCGGTTCTGGCGACGGCTCCGGTCGGAGCGCAAGGCGCTCGTCGGCGCGCTGTTCGTGGTCGCCTTGATCGTCGTGGCCATGCTAGGCCCCCTGATCGCCCCACACGATCCGGACGCCGATGATTTCATGCTGTTCGAGTCGCCGAGCATGGACCACCCGTTCGGGACCGACTCGTTCGGGCGCGACCTGTTCAGCCGCATCGTCGTCGGCGCCCGGGTGTCGGTGACGATCGGCTTCGCGGCGGCGGCGGTGGCGATGGTGATCGGCGTCGCCCTGGGCCTCCTCGCCGGCTATTACGGCGGGTGGATCGACACCGTCATCTCCCGGTGCATCGACCTCCTCTGGGCCTTCCCCGTCATCATCCTCACGGTGGGCCTGGTGGCCGTCTTCGGGGCCGGGGCCAGGAACGTGGTGATCGCGATCGCGATCGCCTACATCGACGACTTCGCCCGGGTGGTGCGGGCGAAGGTGCTTAGCCTACGCGAGGAGGACTACACGCTGGCGGCCCGCGCGGTCGGCGCGTCGGACCGGCGGATCATGTTCCGGCACATCCTGCCGAATTCGGCGGCGCCGATCATCGTCCAGGCAACGTTCGCGGTCGGCCTCGGCATCCTGGCCGAATCGGGCCTGTCGTTCCTCGGCCTGGGCGTCAATCCCACGACCCCGACGTGGGGACTGTCCCTCAATGAAGGACGGGATTTCGTCCGCCAGGCCTGGTGGATCAGCGTCTTCCCCGGTCTGGCGATCGTGTTCACCGTCCTCGCCCTCAACCTCTTCGGCGACGGCCTGCGCGACGCGCTCGACGTCCGGAGCGTCGGGGAGGTCTAGACCGGACGCGCGTTCGTGCGGCACGAGGCACCCGCGCGCCCGGATCGACGGCGTCATCGCCGTAGCCGCGACGCTCGCCAGCCGCCCCGCTCATACCGGATCCGGACGATCACCCGACCATCGACGTGCCAGGGATCACCGGAACACCGCGCCGCCGTGGCCCGGGAGGACACGAGGTCCTCCCCGACGATGCGCATCGAACCTTGACGCCGTATCCGGATTCCGTATCAGTCCTATGCAAAGGTGTCACCGCCCCTGCCCCCCGGCGCTGGTCAGGTTGCCCGCAGCGTCGTGGCCGTGATCGGTCGCCCCGCCGCATCGTAGACGCGGGCAATCCGTCCCGTCGTCCCGTCGTCCCGTCGTCCCGTCGTCCCGTCGTCCCGTCGTCCCGTCGGACGGGGTGTTCGTGAGCCGGGTCCGGTTGCCGTTCGGGTCGTATTCGTACTCGGCCGTGCTGCCGCCGGCGGAGGTGACGCCCGTCAGGCGGTCCAGGGCGTCGATCCGGTCTATCTCGGTCCCGGTGTTTCCGGCCGTGCCGATTCCGGTTACCGCGACCCGGTTGCCGTTGGCCTCGAGCCCGTCGACGTACCGTCGCGGCATCCCCGCCGGACCGCCGTGCTGACCACGCGGGGGAGCCCGTGCGTCTACTCCTTCGCCGGGCCCGCCAGAGCCGCATCGCCCTCGTCGGTAGCCCGGATCAGGGCAGCGAGGGCGACCGAGAGCGGATCACCAGTCTCCCGCAGGCCGAGCGTGACCCGGCCGCCGAGGCGGGCATCGAAGGCGGCTAGGCCGGAGAGAGAAGCGGGGTCGAGAGAGTCGAGCAGCAGGGCACGGGCGGTCGCGGGGTCGGGGTCTTCCGGCTCGTCGTCGGCCGCGACCCAGGCCTCGCGCGGCCCCGGCCAACTCGCTAGGTGCAGGGTCCAGTCGTCCGCGGTCAGGTCCAATCCGCCCTCGTGGTCGGCCATCAACGAGAGGTCCCCGGCGAGGATCGCGGCCGCGAAGATGTCCAGTGCCGCCAGGCGGGCCGCCTCGAACGTCGCCGCATCGCCGGCTCCGCCGCGTCGGCCCGTGATGGCGCTGCCCGGGTCAGCCACCGTCGTCAGGCCCCACGTGAGCCGGCCCGGGAGCCGGGACCGAGGCCGCGCACCCGCGTCTCGACCATGTAGACGGAGGTGTGGGCGGTGATGAAGATCGTCGAGAAATCGGGGCCACCAAAGCACACGTTCGCGGTCTTCTCTGGGATCGGCAGCACACCGAGGACGGTGCCGTCCGGCGCGATGACCCAGATGCCCCCGGCCCCGGTGGTCCAGAGACGACCGTCCTCATCGACCTTCATCCCGTCCGGAACGCCCGGGCGCGGATCGCCCCGCATGTCGACGAAGAGTTCTCCGCCGCGCAGGCCGCCGCCGGCCCCCAGGGTGAATCGGCGAATCAGGCGCTCCTCCGAGTCGCCGACGTAGAGGACGCGCTCGTCCGGGGAGAGGGCCAGGCCGTTGGGTTGGGAGAAGGTGCGGTCCAAGGGGGTCAGCGAGCCGTCCCGCTCCAACCGGTAGACACCCCGGAACGACATCTCGCCGCTGATCCCGGCGTCCCGCAGGCCGTAGGTGGGGTCGGTGAAGAACATCACCCCGGACGAGTGGACGACGATGTCGTTCGGGCTGTTGAGGCGGTAGCCCTCATGGCGGGTCGCCAGGGGCGTCACCGCCTGGTCCGGCGCCGGCCCCGGATCGTACGGCGCCGCCGATACCTGGCGCCCCGAGTGCTCGCAGGCCAGCAGGCGCCCCGCGCGGTCCAAGGTCAGGCCGTTGCTGTTGCGGCTCGGCGCCCGGTAGACCTCGGCCCCGCCGGTGCCGGAGCCCGGTCGCCATCGGTAGATCCGATCGTTCGGGATGTCGCTGAACAGCAGGCAGTCGTCGTCGGCGACCCAGACCGGCCCCTCGGTGAAGGTGAACCCGTCGCAGCAGACGCTCACCTCGCCCCCGGCCAGCAGCGCCCCCAACCCGGCATCGTCCTCGATCGGCATCGTCGCCACGTCCTCACCCTCCCCGCCCGGCCGCCCGGGTGGTATCGTCCACCCGTCACGCGTCTCCGCTCCCCATCTTCGCACGCCCGGCCCCCGGACGCGGGACGACCCGAGATCACCCGGGAGCGACACGACCGTCTACCGTCTGCCGTCTGCCGTCTGCCGTCTACCGACCGAGGAGACCCCGATGATCCTGACGACGACCAGCCACCTCGACGGCCGCCCGATCCAGCGCTACCTGGGCCTCGTCACCGGCGAGGCGATCCTGGGCGCCAACGTCTTCCGGGACGTGCTGGCCGGGGTGCGAGACGTGATCGGCGGTCGCTCCGGCTCGTACGAGAAGGAACTGCGGCGGGCCAAGGAACTCGCGGTCCAGGAGATGAGCGAGCAGGCCGCCGCCGCCGGGGCCAACGCCATCATCGGCATCGACCTCGACTACGAGTCTCTCGGCGCCAACGGCTCGATGCTGATGGTCACCGCCAGCGGCACCGCCGTCTTCTGCGAGGGGCTCTCCCCCTCCTGACGCCCCGGGCGGGGGATCGAGCGGGGCTCGGCGACGCGCGGCACGGAGGCGAGGGTGAATCCGGGAGCCGTCCCCGGACGCCCATGGATGTGGTCCGTCCCGTCGGGGCACGGCGTCCGGGCTCACGACAGGACCCGGATACCACCGATTTCGCCGCGTCGTCCGGAGTTTACGAGGCAGCTTCCGTCTGCGCCGGCGAACGATTTGGGAAAGCCGCATACGTTCGTCGACCGTCTCTCCCGTCACGGCGCCGGGGTCGGGACGGAGGCCGCTCTCGGTCGCGTCCCGGGAGCTCACACTTGTCCCGGCCGGTGTGAAACCGGGTGGCGATGCGCCGTCCGGCACGCCCCACCCGAGACCACGCTCGGGGCGGTCCAGGCGACGTGCCGAATGATGCCATGGCGCGGAGAAGCGAACGCCCGCCCCAGGAAACCGGGGCGGGCGCTCTGCCGTCTCATTCGATCCGTCCGTTGAGGGTCCCGGTCGAACCTGGGGAACCTAGTCGCTGCGGCGCATGCCGGAGACGACCATCACCCAGTAGAGCAGGGTCAGCAGGGAGGCGGCGAACCCGGCGATGTAGGTCCAGGCGGCGGCGTCGAGGACCTTGGCGACGCCCCGGCCCTCCTCCAGGTCGACCATGCCCATGTTGCGCAGGGCCTCCTTGGCGCGGCGGGTGGCGTCGAACTCGACCGGCAGCGTGATCAGGGCGAACAGCGTCGCCAGGCCGAACAGGGCCACGCCGGCCCAGGCCAGCCCGACGATGTTCATGAACACGCCGGCGATCAGGACGAGATACCCCAGGTTGGAGCCGATGTTGACGGCCGGCACGATCGCCGTCCGGACCCGGAGCGGGGCGTAGGCCTTGGCGTGCTGGATCGCGTGTCCCGCCTCGTGGGCGGCGATACCGATCGCGGCGATCGAGGGCACCCCGTAGACGCCCTGGGAGAGGCGAAGGACCCGGGAGCGCGGGTCGTAGTGGTCCGACAACTCGCCGGGGATCGCCTCGATGGCGACGTTCATCAGGCCCTGGCTGTCCAGCATCTGCCGGGCCGCCTGGGCGCCAGTGATCCGCTGCGCGTTCTGCACCTTGCTGAACTTGGCGTAGTTACCCTTGACCTTGTTCTGGGCCCAGAGCATCAGGATGACGCCCGGGATCATGAAGACGAAATACAGGGGGTCGAAGAACATCGGCTACCGTCCTTTACAGGCCCACCGGTCCGCGACGCGTCCCGGCCACCTCGACCGATCCGACGAACCGTTCGCCGTGGCGCCCCTTCGCGCCATCGACTCGTCTATTTTACGCTATCCGTGCCACCCCCCGCGGCCATCCCGGGCATCGCGGCGGGTCCATCGGCGTCCGGAGACGGGTCCGATCGGACCCGGGCTACGGAAACGTGGAGTCGCGGCGACCGACGCGGTAGCCTATCGGGACCCTCGCCGCCCTCGTGGGCACGGGTGGTGCTGTCTCCGGTCTCACCGTCGCGGGACCATCGCGGCATCCCGCTCAGGCCCCTCCGGCGGGCCACCGGGCCGGCGGGACCGTGCCGGGTTATCACATTGGGTCTGGTGGGTCTGGTGCCGAGGGGGCACCGGTGAGGTGGCGAACGTGATTGACCGGCGGCGGGCGGTCCCTAACGGGCCCCGCCCGCCGCGAAGTTCGTGGGGGAGAAGGCCGTCGATGCTCACGTCGCCGCGCTCGCTCGAGATCGATGTCGGAGAGCACGTCGCCCGCGCCGACCGGCCGGGCGATACGGATGATCGGATCGCCCGGCCCTCCCGCTCCGGTCGCGCCAATGACGGGGGAAGAGACCGCGTGGACGCGGCGATCGGCCCATACCTCGACCTGGCGATCGCCGCCCTCGACGGACGGGATCCGACCTTGGCGGGGATGGTCCGCTATCACCTCGGCCTGGTCGATGCTGGCTTCTCGCCCCTTGGCCGGGAGGCGGTGATCCGGGCCCAGGGCAAGCGTTTGCGACCCCGAGTCGCCCTGCTCTGCTGCGAGGCGGCCGGTGGAGACCCCGGCGCCGCCGCACCTCTGGCCGCCGCCCTGGAGTTGCTCCACAACTTCACCCTGATCCACGACGACATCCAGGACCAGAGCGCCCAACGCCGCCACCGCCCCACCGTCTGGGCGATCTGGGGAGCTGCCCAGGCTATCAACGCCGGCGACGCCCTCTTCGCCGCCGCCCATCTCCCCCTCTACCGCCTGCCCGCCGCCGGCGTCTCGTTGGACCTCACCCTCCGCCTGGTCGAGGCCTTTGACCGGATGACGATCGAGATCGTCCGCGGCCAAGTCCTGGACCTCAGCTTCGAGGGGGGTGCCGCCGTCTCCCCGGACGACTACCTGGCGATGATCGACGGCAAGACGGCGGCGATCGTCCGATACGCCGCCTGGGCCGGGGCCTTACTGGGCGGGGCGTCCGAGGAGACGGCCGACCGCCTGGCGACCTTCGGCCAGGCACTCGGGGTCGGGTTCCAGATCCGCGACGACCTGCTCGGCATCTGGGGCGCCCCGGCCGAAACCGGCAAACCGGCCGCCGACGACCTCCGCCGCCGCAAGCAGAGCTTGCCGGTCGTCCTGCTCCGCACCGGGGAGAACGCCGCCGCCCGCGACGAGGTGACCCGCTGGTACGCGGAACCGGTGATCGACGAGTCGGGCGTCGCCCGGATGCTCGGCCTCCTGTCCGACGCCGGGGTTCGGCTTGCGGTCGAGGCCCTCATCGCCCAGCTCCACGACCGAGCCCGCTCCGCCCTCCAGGCCGCCCTCCCGGACGCCGCCAGCCCCGCCAGCGACACCCTCCTCGCCTACACGGATACATTGGCCCACCGGGTGGAGTAGGGACCGTTGAGCGATTCCCGTTCCCAGTCCATACCTCGCACTCGGACCACATTGGTCTGGAGCATGACAGTCGGCCTCACGGGCCATACCCACATCGTGGTGATGTGTTGAGATACCGCAACGCCGGCGTCTCACCGGATATCACTCTGGTTGAGTGGCTCGTGGAATGCTCGTGGAGACAGGATCGTCACATCGCTGACACGACCGAGATTAAGAAGCGCTTTGTCACCGGCGACAAGAAAATGTGCCTGGCCACTCACCGCGGTGGCAAGTACCGCGTCGTCCTCGGGATGGCTTGCCACACCCGTGACGATGATCGTGATGGGGATGCCGTCGGCCTCCTCCCGCAAGAGTTTCAGGGCACGCCTGGCATGCCCGGTCGAGAAACGTGATCGCCAGCATGGCTTTCCCCACGCACGGCTGGCCTCGTCCAGAGTGTGCAGCCAGACGATGAGACGAATGTGTCCCATGCGCCAACGGTCCACGATTTCGGCAAGCGGACCATCCGATGCGAACAGTCCAGAGACGATGACATTGGCGTCAAAGACGACACGGATCACCTAGCCGTGGGACCAGCGTCTCGCTCGGCCCGCATGTCCGAACGCACCTCGGCG
>JBBJOE010000111.1:0-7945 GCA_037721765.1 Thermomicrobiales bacterium | reverse complement strand
CCCCGCGCCAGTCGACCCCGCCCAAGCAGGCATCGAGCAGGTCGGGGTGTTCCCCTGCCCGGACCCGGTCGAGCAGGGCGTCCACCTTGGCCCGGTCGATCGGCAGATCGTGCGGGGTCTCCGGCAGGCCGGCGGCGGGCGATTGGGGTCGCGGGCTGGACATGGGTGGTCGCTCCTGGGTGATGTACCCCTTCCTGAATAGGGGCGGGGAATTCGCCGTCGCGGTGACGTGGCAGGGTCGGGCGCATCGCCCTGTCAAGGGTGTCACCCGGTCGTGCCCGCCGGTCGCTCCCGGCTCCGGGTGGTCCTGGCGAGGCCGTCTCGCCGTCATCGCGCCAGCGGCGCCGGGTTGACAAGGGTAGCGCGGCCGGCGGGGCGGTCGGTGGCCTATGCTATACTCCGTCCGCCAACGGTCCCCCCATTCGACAGACGAATCCTGACCGTCGAGGCACGGCCCGAGCCGGATCGGCGGTAGTCCGCACCGCCGTGCGCCCGGACGGCAAACGTCCCTACCCGCCGCGCGAGTGGACCGGTGCGCCGGTCGCCCGTGCGCGCCTCTTTGCCCTATCCGGAGGTCACGCGACGTGTTTAGGCCCCTGTCTGCCCTGTTCGGTCTCTTCAGTCGTGACCTCGGCATCGACCTGGGGACGGCCAACACCCTGGTCTACGTCCGGGGCAAGGGTATCGTCATCTCCGAGCCGTCCGTGGTCGCCATCGACACCAAGACCCGGCGGGCCATCTCGGTCGGCGTCGAGGCCAAGGCGATGGTCGGCAAGACCCCCGAATCGGTGATCGCGATCCGCCCCCTCAAGGACGGCGTGATCGCCGACTTCGACACCGTCGAGATGATGCTCCACTACTTCATCAAGAAGGTCCACATGCAGCGCCTGATGGCGCCCCACCCCCGCGTCGTGATCGGCATCCCCAGCGGCGTGACCGAGGTCGAGAAGCGGGCCGCCAAGGACGCCGCCCTCTCGGCCGGCGCCCGTGAGGCCTATACGATCGAGGAGCCGATGGCCGCCGCGATCGGGGCCGGGCTGCCGATCAACGAGCCGATCGGCAGCATGATCGTCGACATCGGCGGCGGCACCACCGAGGTCGCCGTGATCTCCCTCGGCGGCATCGTCGTCAATCACTCGCTCCGCGTCGCGGGCGACGAGATCGACGAGGCCATCGTCCAATACGCCCGCCGTGACCACAACCTGATCATCGGGGAGCGGACCGCCGAGAACGCCAAGATGGCCGCCGGCTCGGCCTACCCGCTGGAAGAAGAGGTCAGGGTCACCCTGCGGGGCCGCGACCTGCTGACCGGGCTGCCGAAGGCTGTCGAGGTTTCCTCGGTCGAGCTGCGGGACGCCATTTCCGGCCCGGTCAACACGATCATCGAACTGGTCAAGACCAGCATCGAGGAGACGCCCCCGGAACTGGTGGCCGACATCATGGAGAACGGGATCACCCTCGCCGGCGGCGGCGCCCTCCTCCTGGGCCTCGACCGGCGCCTGCAGAACGAACTGCGCATGCCCGTCTACCGGGCCGAAGACCCGCTGACCTGCGTCGCCCGGGGGACGGGCCGGGTCGCGGAATCCCTGCACCTCTACCAGCGGGCACTCGCCAGCGGGCAGGAACTGCGCCGCTCCTCCTGAACCCCGCCTGGGCGGTCGCCCCGCTGGCCAAGGGACCCGGCCGCCACCGGGAACTGGGTTGCCTCCCGCCCCGATCATGGTGATGAGACCGGGCGTCGCCGAGCCCGGCGTTGGTACTTGGCGCTCTTCCCGCGGGATGTACGGACGCCACGGCGCACCCTCCGACCGATCACGGGCAACGGTGGTCCCGGGCATCCGAACCGGGCGGTGCCGGGCGGTCACCGGCTCAGGTGTCCGTGCTATGCTCGTGCCGAGCCACGTCGTAGCGGGATGGTTCTCCCCCTCATGATCGTCACCCCGCCGCCGGAGAATGACGCGTGTCCACCCTGACCGCTCGCCAGACCCTGGTCCTCGTGACCCTCTTCGTGGTCACCAGCGTCGCGCTGATCGGGCTCGATAGCCGGAGCTTCCTCGATCCCTTCAAGGCCAGCCTGCGGGACGCGGTCGAGCCGGTTTTGACGCGTCTGAACGGGATCGGCGAGTCCGACCCCAGCGAGACCGAGGCCGAACTGGCGGCGGTCCGGGCCGAGCGGGACGCCCTGCGCGTCGAGAACACCCGCCTGCGCGATGTCGAGCGGGAGAACGAGCAACTCCGGGCCCAGGTGGATATCGAGGAGGAATACCAGGAGTTGACGCTGCTCTCGGCCCGGGTCCTGTCGGTGGACCCGGTGCCGATCGAGAAATCGATCATCCTGGACAAGGGGTACGACGACGGCGTCCGGCGCGGCATGGCCGTCATCGACCCCAACAACTACGTTGGCCAGGTCGTCGAGGTCTGGCAAACGACCTCGAAAGTGATGCTCCTGATCAACACCGGCCAGCGGATCGCCGTCCAGTTGTCTGAATCCGGCGCCTCCGGCACGATGGAGGGCCGCTGGCAAGCCGGCGGCCGGGCCCAGATGACCCTCTTCGACACCGATGTCGTGCCGGCTGAGGGCGAACAGATCGTGACGGTCGGCGGGGCGGGCGGCACCGCCGGGATCCCCTCCGGCCTGTTGGTCGGTGAAATCGGCCCGGACCCGGAGGTCGACGAGCAGGCTGGATCGCTGGTCCTCCCGATCCTCCCCTACGCCGACTTCGACACCCTCAAGGTGGTCACCGTGGTCATCCGTCTCGACTCGAACGCCGGCGCCGTACCAACCGAGGCCGCTGGCGACGCCGGGGGCTGATCGGGGGCGAACCCGGGCCAGACCCACGGGGAGCCCTCCGGGACGGGGGGCGTCCCGCGACGGCCGGTCATCTTCCCGGTGCTGGGGCGGTGCCACACGACCCGGCCCATCCGAACACGGCGACGACGAACCAGGAGCGACAGGCCATGGCGACCTCCACCGGCACCCGGCTAGACCTCAGGCTCAGCCTGGCCATCGCCGCCGCCAAGGCGACCTCCGGGGTGATCCGCCGCGTCGGCCGGGGCGGGGGGACGGCCGCACCGGGCCTGGTCGCCGACCGCCTCGACACGGCCCTCCTCGGCAAACTGGTCGATCGGCTGCCCGGCGGTGCGATCGTGATCGCCGGGACGAATGGCAAGACGACCGTCTCCCGGATGGTCGCCGACGTGCTGGAGGCGGGGGGCTCGCGCGTGTTGCACAATCGCTCGGGCTCGAACTTGGTCCGGGGCGTCGTGGCCGCCTTCGCCGACCAGGGCTCGATCGCCGGCGACCCCCGGGCCGACATCGCCGTGATCGAGACCGACGAGGCCGCCCTGCCCGAGATCGTCCGCCGGGTCCGACCCCGGGTCGTCCTGCTGAACAACCTGTTCCGGGACCAGTTGGACCGCTACGGTGAGATCAACGCGATCGCCACCGCCTGGGCCCGGGCCCTCGCCGATCTGCCCTCCGAGTCCACGGTGGTCGTCAACGTCGATGACCCCACGCTGGCGGCCATCACCGACGGTATCGCCGCCCGGAGGATCACCTTCGGACTGGACGAGGCCCGGTTTCGCCTCGACGCCCTGCCCCACGCCGCCGATGCCGCGACCTGCCGCATCTGTGGCGCCGATCTGACCTACGACGCGCTCTACGTTTCCCACCTCGGGGCCTGGCGCTGCCCGAACGGCGACACCGCCCGGCCCGTGCTTCAGGTGGCCGGCCACGATGTCGATCTCCAAGGCGTCGATGCCCTGGCGGTCTCGGTGACGGCCGGGTCGTCCCCGCCGGCCCGGTTGGCCGTCGCCGTGCCGGGTCTCTACAACGCCTACAACGTGGTCGCCACGGCGGCGGTCGCCCACGCGCTGGGGCGCGACCCCGACGACGTGGTCCGGGGCCTGGCCGCGTTCCGGGCCGCCTTCGGCCGGATCGAACGGGTCAGCTACCGCGACCGGACCCTGATCCTGGCCCTGGTCAAGAACCCGACCGGCTTCAACGAAGTCCTGCGGATGCTGACCGTCGCCACCGGTGGCCTGAGCGTCCCGACTCTCATCGCGGTCAACGACCTGGCGGCCGACGGCCGCGATGTGTCCTGGCTCTGGGACGTGGACTTCGAACTCCTGGCCGGCGGTGACGCCCCTCTGGCGACGACCGGTATCCGCGGCACCGACATGACCAATCGCCTCAAGTACGCCGGCGTCACGGCCGACCGCGTCCGCACCTTACCGCCGGAACCGGCCGCGGCCCTGGCCGCTTTCGTCGAGTCGGTCCCCGCGGGCGGCACCGGGTATATCTTGCCGACGTACACCGCAATGTTGGACCTGCGCCGCGTCCTGGCCAACCTCGGTGCGGTCGAGACCTTTTGGCGTCAGTGACGGTGACCGATCCCGATCAGGGCGATAGCCCGTCCCATTCCCCCGGAGCGACCCCCATGGACCTGACGATCGCCTGGCTCTACGGCACCTCGATGAACATCTATGGGGACCGCGGGAATGTGATGGCCCTGGAACGGCGGGCCCGCTGGCGCGGCATCGAGTCAACGACCGTCGAGGTCGGGATCGGGGCGGCGATGCCAGACGCCGACATCTATTTCTTCGGCGGTGGTCAGGACCAGGAGCAGGTCGCCGTCTCCCGCGACCTGCGGGGGGCGAAGGGCGAGACCCTGAAGGCCAACGTCGAGGCTGGGGCGGCCCTCCTCTCCATCTGCGGCGGCTACCAACTCCTCGGCCACGAATACCGGCCACACGACCGCGATCCCCTACCGGGAGTGGGCCTCTTCGACATGACCAGCGAGGCCGGACCCGAGCGGTTCATCGGCAATGTCGTCGTAGACAGCTTCCTCGGCGAATTGGTCGGCTTCGAGAACCACAGCGGTCTGACGCACCGCGGACCGGATCTGCAACCTCTCGGCAAGGTCCGGGTCGGCCGGGGCAACAATGGCCGCGACGGCACCGAGGGCGCGGTCTGGCGAAACGCGATCGGCTGCTACCTCCACGGCGCCCTCCTCCCGAAGAACCCCGCCCTGGCCGACTGGCTGATCGGGGCCGGCCTGCGCCACCGCCACGGCGACGTCACCCTCACCGAGCTCGACCCCCTGGACGACGCCGTCGAGATGGCCGCCCACCGGACTGGGGTCGCCCGCGCCGTGCGCACGCGATAGGGCGGCGGCGACGCCACATCACTCCCGGCCCGCGTGATGGGGCACGGCCAGCGCCTTCCGGACCCCCTGGCGTTCCGGTGATCCAACCCGCCACCGCGCCCGGACAGTGGCCTGCCGTGACCCGGCTCGACGGTGGGCTGACCCGGCGGGCAGGTCGCCGGTCGAGGACCCGTCAGTCTCGTGGGCTTGTTGAGGGATCTCGTGATGCCTCTTGATACCGAAACCGGATGATCACCCGACCATCGACGTGCCGGGAATCACCGGAACTTCGCGCCGCCGTGGCCCGGGAGGACACGAGGTCCTCCCCTACGATGCGCATCGAACATTGACGATGTATTCGGATTCCGCATGATGCCTCGGAATGCGTCATGAACATAGACGAACTGGAGAAGTCAAACGATCCGGCTCGCGGGCGCCGCCCGGCGCTGGGTGACTCTCCGTTCGGCGGCCCGGT
This sequence comes from Thermomicrobiales bacterium, assembly GCA_037721765.1. Lineage (GTDB taxonomy): Bacteria > Chloroflexota > Chloroflexia > Thermomicrobiales > UBA6265 > JACCVE01. The sequence continues at coordinate 2,323 of JBBJOE010000111.1, read as the reverse complement.
CGATCGCGGTCACCAGACGGTGGACGCCCTCGGCCATCCGTTCCGGCGGTACGGCCGAGAAGGCCATGCGCAGTGATTCCCGCCCACCCCCGGCGGCGAAGAACACCTCCCCGGGCACGAACGCGACATCCAATGCCTCTGCCTCGGCCAGCACGGCCCGGGCGTTGACCCCGCCGTGCAGGCGGACCCAGAGATAGAAGCCGCCCTCGGGGACCCGGACCGAGACCCGGTCCCCGGCGATTTCTCGCAAGAGGTCGAGCAGGGCATCCCGTCGCTCACGGTAATGGCTGGCCAAGGACGCGACGTGGGCGTCAAGGTCACCCCGGCGGATGAACTCGGCCACGGCCCACTGGGCCAGCGGGTTGGTGTCCAGGTCGACCAGGGCCTTCACCCAGGCGAGCCGCTCGATCACCGCCCCGGGCGCCGCGACCCAGCCGAGCCGGAAGCCGGGGAAGAGGACCTTCGAGAAGGTCGAGAGGTAGATCACCGGGCTGCCCCGGCCATGATCGAGGGCCAGCAGCGAGGGCACCTCCTCGCCGCCGTAGCGGAGATCGCCGTAGGGGTCGTCCTCGATGATCGCGACACCGTGCTTGCGGGCCACGGCCAGCAAGCGCTCCCGCCGGGCCAGCGTCATCGACGCCCCGGTCGGATTCTGGAACGTCGGCAGGACGTAGATCAGCTTCACCGTGCGCCGGGCGAGCAGGTCTTCGAGGCGGCCGACATCGAGGCCGTCGCGGTCGGCCGGGATCGCCACCAGGCGAGCGCCGACGGCGCGGAAGACCTGGAGGGCGCCGAGGTAGGTGGGCGCCTCGACGGCGACCACGTCGCCCGGATCGACCAGGGCCCGGGCCAGGAGATAGAGCCCCTGCTGGCTGCCGGCGCAGACGATCAGGTTCCGGCGACCTACCGGCACCCCCCGCTCGGCCATCCGCGCCGCCAAGACGTCCCGGAGGCCCGGCAACCCCTCGGGTGGGCTGTACTCGAGCAGGTCAGCCCCGGCCCCGTCGCCGTCCAGTGCCTCCCCCACGAGTCGGCGGAAGGTCTCGATCGGGTAGGTCTCCCGGGCCGGTGTCCCGCCCGCGAACGAGATCACCCCGTCCCGGGCCGTCAGGGCCGAGACGCGGGCCAGGACCGGATCCTCCTCGTCGCGCAGCGTCAACAGGTGGTCCCAGACGACGCCGCCCCGAGGTTCCGGCTCGCCCTGCCGGAGACCGGGGGGCGATTCGGCCACGGTCGTCCCCCGGCCGACGTGGGCGGCGACCAGTCCGTCGGCGGCCAACTCGCGATAGGCGGCGACCACCGTCGTCCGATCCACCCCCAGGGCCGCGGCCAACTTCCGTTCCGGCGGCAGGCGCGTCCCAACCGTCAGGGCGCCCGAGGCGATCTGCCCCCGGATCGCCGCCTCGACCTGGCGATAGAGCGGCACGGAACTCGCCCGGTCCAGCCGCACGCCGAGGTCATCGCCAGCCGGGGGCAGGCCCCCGGACCTCGTGCTGTCGCGGGCAGTCACGCCCGTCGGTGGACCTTTCGGGATCACGTCATCGGGCATCGGACTGGTCCTCGGGACGGTCCTCGGCCAGCGCGGCATCACGCATCCACGCCGTCACCGCGTCCCCACCGTCGCGCCGGGGAGGCGGCGAGACGTTTACGATAGCAGGGACGATGGCGTTGGGACGGAGGGGGTGAACGGGATATGGGCGAGCGAGTGACCGAAGGGCTACCCGGGCGAGAGGTCGATGATCGGGCCGGGCTGCCGACGGATCGGCCGACCGGTGCTCAGGGCGCGCCAACGCTGACGATCTACCTCGACGCCGACGCTTGCCCGGTCAAAGAACACGTCTACCGCGTTGCGGCCCGCTTCGGCGTCCCGCTCAAGGTGGTCAGCGGTTCCCCGATGCGCATCCCATCCCAACCCGGCACCGTGGCGGTCGTGGCCGGCGGCGGGGTCGATGCGGCCGACGACTGGATCGCCGAGCGGGCGAAGGCGGGTGACGTGGTACTTCACGCCCAAATCCCCCACCCCGCCCCCCTACAGCGCAACGGCCCCGACTTCCACAACTTCCGGGGCGAACCCTTCCGGGCCGACCGGATCGGCGAAATGCTCGCCAGCCGCGACCTCAACGCCTATCTCCGCGCGATGGGCATGACCGGCTCCCAACCGAAACCCTACTCCGACCGCGACCGCGGCCGCTTCGCGTCACGGCTGGACGCGCTGGTGCGGAAGAAGGTTGGGGCAACTGGCTAGACGATCTCGTCCGTGTCGTCCTGGTGCGAGCCAAACTGGCTCGCGGTCGGTTCCGCTCAGCAGAACCATTGCTCGGTC
>JBBJOE010000110.1:0-7958 GCA_037721765.1 Thermomicrobiales bacterium | reverse complement strand
CGGCCGGCCTCTCCGCCTCGCCGGGCTCGCCGACGTTGCCGAACGGGACGACCCCGATTGCCCAGGTCACTCCGCCCGCGCCCAACGGCAAGCACGACTAGGGACATCGAACGGCTGACGCGAGACCGCCCCGGCACCTGGCGCCGGGGCGGTCTCGGGCTCGGTGCCTCCCGGTGCCCCCCGACGTGTCGAGGTCACCGGCGCCCGCGGGCGACCGGCCCCTCCCCCGCGGCGTGGCCCAGCCAGCGTGCCACCAGCGGCAAGGTCACGCTGGCGACCATGGTCACGACCAAGACGGTTCCGTAAGCCACCGGCACCACCCGCCCCGTCGTCTCGACCGCCCGGGGACCGGACCCGGTCACGAGGAACACCACCAGCTCCAGCACCAGGGCCACTTGGGGTGCCACCAGCCACATGCCGCGCGGCAACAGGAAGGTGATCAGGACGACCGCCCCGGCTGCCAGGGAAGTCAGACCGACCACCGGCGCGACGCCGGAGGACACCGTCTCCGGCAACGGCCCCAGCAGGGCAGGGACCGCCATCGCGATCGGCAGGAACACCACCGCGGCGCTCTCCGGTTCCCCGCGACAGACCGTGGCGATGACGACGGTGATGATCAGCAGGCAACCTACGGTCGCCAGCGACGCTACCAGGAACGGCCCGCCCGAGCCCAGATCCAGCGCGGTGAACGGAACCCCGCCGAGGATCGCCTGCAACCCCAGCAGGGGGATCACCACGCCCGCCAGGAGCATGTGGACCAGCCAGACGTTGGCCCAGGCCGGTTGGCCGATGGCACGCGCCACCGTCATCCCCAGGACGTTGGCGGCCGTCAGGACGAGCATTGTCGCTGTCGCCCCGTCTAACCCGATGATCGCGGCGACGGTCGGCAGGAGCATGGCCAGGATGCCCATCAATAACGCCGGGGCCGCCATGGCCAGCGCCAGGCCGAGGGGCCGGGCGAAGACTGCCGAGAATCCTCGCCGGCCCCGATCGAAGCGGACCGTCGGCGACAGTTCGACCGCGCTCGACCCACCCGGCTCTGAAACGTCCCCCGCGGTCTCGGGCTGGGCCCAGACGGGCAGGACCCGGCGGTCTCGTTCATCCCAGCGGTGGGGGTCCACGCGCCGGTCGAGGATATCGTTCAGGTCGGGGAGGATCGCGGTCGTCGGCTCGCGCCGCGGGCCACTCGCGACACGTCGGCCGTCGTCGTGGCGTGACGCGTCAGGCCGATCCGAGGACATGTCGCGCACCGGGGATAAGGTCTCGGAGGGGAACCATGGTGCCGCGACGACCCCGGAACGACATGACCCCGTCGATCCCGCACAGCTCCAACATCGCCATGGTCGTCCCCAGGCCCGCCCCGACCGTCTGGGCGGCGTGGGAGTCCGTCCCGGTGGTGATCAGCGTGCCCCCCGCCTCCGCGTACCAGCGGACGACGGCCGGTCCGGGCATGCTGGCCCGGGGGACTTGACGCATCCCGGACGTATTGATCTCGAAGGCGACCCCGCACCGGATCATCGCCGCGAAGACCGGGCCGAGGTACTCTCGAAAGGCCAGCGGGTCGTAGTCCCGGTGGGTGCCCGGGGCATACCGCTTGGGCAGGTCGAGGTGGCCGATCGTGTCGAACCACCCCGTCTCGACCGCCGCGAGGATATCGGCGAAGTAGGGCCGGAAGACGTCGTCGAGCGTCCGGCCGGTGAAGGTGCGCGGGTAGATCAATTCTCCGTCCAGGTCGAAATGGACCGACCCGATCACGATGTCGAACTGTGTCCGGGCCAGGAACACCTCTACCTGATCGGCGATGCGACCGTTGAAATCGACCTCGGCCCCTGCCAGGATCGTCAACCGGTCCCCGAATTGCGCCCGGGCTCTGTCGATCGCCTCCCGGTACGCCTCGTAGCGGTAGAAGTCGTGCCCGGGGTCGGAGGGCTCGTGGTCGACGTGGTCGGTGAAGGCGATCTCGGTCACCCCGGCCGCGATCGCCGCCTCGCAGGAGGTCTCGATCGGGACCCGGCAATCGACCGAGAACGTACTGTGGACGTGATAGTCGAACACGCGCTCCCCTGAGGTCTCGGCCGGGTCGAGACGGTCCCCGTATCATAGCAGGGCCGGTCCCCGCGACTTGGCCCCGGCCCCATCGGCCGGCCCGAACCCCGCGTTCTGCCGACCACCCGCCGCGGCCGTATGTCCCGCACGAGTGGTATCGTCGTCGCGCACGGTGGGCGACGCGGGGAGGACAGGTCGATTGGACGCGATGTGGGACCAGACCCGCGACGAGTTGGTGGAGGCCTACGGGGACCTGGTCGCGTTCCTGATCGCGTCGGTCCAGGGCCTGGTCGTCCTGTCGGTGGCGATCCTCGTCGCCCGGGTGCTGCGTGGCCGCACCAGCAGGTCACGAGCCCTCGGCCGTCTCGCCCCGAACATCGTCGCCCTGGTCGCCAACGCCACCGCTGTCCTGACCTACGTCGTGGCGGCCAGCATCATCCTGGGCCTCTTCGGGGCGAACTGGACCGCGCTCCTGGCTGTCCTCTCCGTCAGCACCGTCGCGATCAGCCTGGCCCTGCAAGATGTCCTCAAGAACTACATCGCCGGCGTCTACATCCTGCTCGAGAGCCCGTTCTCGATCGGCGACCGGATCCGCATCCGCGACTTCGAGGGCGAAGTGGAGACGATCGAGATCCGGTCCACGGTGCTGACCAACGACGCCGGCGAGCGCGTCCTGGTCCCCAATGCGACCATCTTCTCCGAGGTCCTGACGAACCGTTCGACCACCCACGTCCGGCGCCGCACGATCATTCTGGAGGGCCTGCGCCAGCCCCCCGAGGCGGTCGAGCGCGTCGTGACCGAAACCCTGCGGTCCCGGTCCGACGAGGCGGCCCGACCGCCCAGGCTGCGCTGGCGCGCCTTCTCCGGCGACGGGTCCAGCCTGGAGGTCGATTCGTGGGTTCCGGACCAAGGCGGTGAGGCCGCCGGAGACCTCGGCGCCCTGCGCGACGCCCTGCCCGATTCCACCGTCCGCCTGGCGGGGGACTGACCGGTGGAGGGGACGCCAATCTCGTCGGCGGGGCCGTCACCGGGAGCGACCGAGGAAGCCCTCGGCGGACAGACGGCACCGAAGATCGGCATCTTCGGCGGGACCTTCGATCCCGTCCACACCGGTCACCTGATCGCGGCGACCGAACTCCGCTACGCCCTCGGACTCGACCGGGTCCTGTTCGTTCCGACGGGCAGCCCACCCCACAAGGGGAACGTCACCGTCGCTCCTGCCGCCGACCGGCTGGCGATGCTCCGCCTGGCGATCGCCGGGACGTCCGCCTTCGCCGTTGACACGATCGAATTGGACCGGGCCGGTCCGTCCTACACCGTCGCCACGCTGACGGCCCTGGGAGCGACCCATCCGGACGCCACCCTGGTCCTCCTCATGGGAGAAGACTCCCTACGCGACCTCCCCACCTGGCGCGAACCGGGACGCATCTTGTCGCTGGCGACGATCGGCGTCGCCACCCGCCCGGGCGTAGACGTGGACCTCGGTGCCCTCGTCACCGGGCTCCCCTTCACCCGGGACCGGGTCACCGTGGTCCCGATCCCCGGCATTGGCATCTCGTCCCGGGACATCAGGCGGCGAGTGGCCACGGGGCGCCCGATCGAATTCCTTTCACCCCCACCGGTGGTGAACTACATCCTCGCGTCCGGACTCTACCGGGATCGACCGACCGATCATCGGGCACTTCGCTGAGCGGTCGTGCTCAGCGCCGACCCACCGTACCGGGCAGCCCACCCAGACATCTGGCCGGCACATCGGGACCGCCGCCCGGCGCGCGACGTGCCCGATCGTTCGCGATCCGTCGACCCCGGCGGCGTCCCGGTGGGCATCAGGACACCCGGCGTTCCGGGGTCCCCGGGCTGTCTGCCGGGTCGAGGAGTTCGAGACGATCTCGCGCCGTCGCGCCGGGCCGGGCGACTTGCCAGACACCGCGTTCCCCGTCGGTGAGCAAATCGATGCAGCTGTCGGCCAGGTCCCGCGCGTCGTCGCCCCGGTGGATGTCAGGGGGATAGGCGATCCTCGTTCCGGATTCGAGAGTCGCCGAGAAACGCGGGCCACCGAGGACGACCAGTGCCCCCGGGTGCGCCCCGAGAACGAGACGTTCGACTGGCCGGACCGTCTCACCGGGCGTGGAACCGGCTTGGTCGGTGCGTGACCCCGTCACGACGGTCAGTCGTGCGGCCGGCGCCGGAGACGCCGGTCCTGACGGGCAGAGCGCCATCGCGACTCCGGCCGCGGCACAGGCGACCGCCACCGCCTCTACCTCACCGGGACCCACGTCGTCGAGCCCCGACGTGATCACCACCGCCCACGGGCGGCGCTCGGCGATATGCCCCCTCACGGCAGACGCCCACTGGCTCCGAGGCGGATCCTCTCGGACATCGCCGGGAATACCCCTGACGGCGCAACTCCAGACGAGGGCGGCGCGCGTCGGCCCATCAGGGCCGATCACCAGGATACCCGGCGCACCCGGGGGGATTTCCGGAGACGTTTCGACCAGGATGTCCTCGCCGGAGTGATTCACCGGTGGGTAGTGGAAGCGAGACGGGCGACGCCACCATCCGGGTACGGCCAGCGACGGGTGCGAGGGGGTCGCGCCCGTCGCCAGCTCGCGCACCAGGGAAGCGAGGGCCGTCGGGCGCGGGCTGGACGCGCGAAGGTCGAACACGCCCGGCTCGTAGTCGCCGCCCTCCTCGGTGACGAGCCGATTCCACCCGAAGGACCCCAAGAGTGACCAGGCCGTCACGGCCCGGACGTCCACCCCGTCGCGCCGGAGCGAGCCCGCCGTGTCCCAAACGTCCGCCAACCACCGCAGTTGCTCTTCCCGGGTACACGAGAGGTGGACCTCGGTCGCGGCCACCGGGAGCCCGTACCGCTGCCACGCGGCCCGTAACAGCCGATCCCAACCACCCGGGCCATCGGTGCAGACCCGCACCGCTTCCACATCGGCGTAGGCGTCCCGCCCGTTGCCGCCGTGCGTCCACGGCGGGTACCGGTCCAGGCGGTCATCGAGCATGCGTTCGCTGGTCAGGTAGTGATTGACCCCGATCACATCGGGCGGGCACGGCCGCTCGACCAGATCCCAGAGATCCCGTTCGGCGATACCGGTGTCGAGGAGGCAAGACCAGAACGGGTGATCGGGCGCCACCCGGCCGGTGAGGAGGTCGAGCGAGAGCCACCGGCGCTCGTTCTCGTATTCCGCCTGGGCCACGAGCGAGGGCCGGGCGAACACTTCGCCGAGATCCTCTGTCTGGATCAGCCGGGCGGCCGGATTGACGTCCCGAATGGCCCGCATCGCGGCGGCGACCCCCCGGCATTGGGTCACGACGGCCCGGTAGAAGGTAGACTCATCCCGGTGGTGGGGGTACCAGTGACCGTAGAGGGCGCTGAACCGGGCCGTCGTCAACGGTTCGTTGACCGGCGTGTACTCCGCCAACCAGGGGTAGCGCCGCGCCACCGACCCCGCGTAGGCGGCCAGTTTCGCCGGGAACCCGGGATCGAGCAGGTCCGTCCCGAGCGGGCCGCTGCCGTGGTGGACCAGCCCGGCGATCGGTCGCACACCGAGGGCGCGCAGCCGGCCCAGGCGATCGTCCGCCATCGACCAGTCCGCCTCGCCGGGATCGCCCGGCGCGATGCGTTCCCAGAGCACGGGATACCGGATCGCGGCGATGCCCAGTGCCGCGAAGAGGTCGAGGTCATGGGGGCGCCGGTCGTGTCCACTCGCGATGATCTGGTCGAAGAAGCGATCCCCCACCCGGTTGAGCGTGCACTCCAAACCGCCCCACATCTCGAGGGGAACGCGCGATTCGACTGGGTCGATCAACGGGACATCCTTTCAAGGGGCGGTGCCGGGCCGCCGGTGCGACGACGCCGCGACGCACGGACGACGCCACGCGGGCGCTCTGGGCGACCGTCGCGACGATTCAGCCGTGAGTTGGCATCACTCCTGCATACTGATCACCAGGTGAGCCCGCGTCCCGAATTTGACCCAACGTGGTGTCCGCGACCGGCCGCCTGCTCATTGCCCCCCTGACATGCCCTTACCGGCTCGCCTCCCAGGTGTTCCGGCTCGGTATCGCACGCACCGTACACGGGTTGGTCGCCGCACTCCGGGGCGATCACTTGACCGTGAGAAAGGGCCCCGCTCCGGTGACACTCGTCACACACCCGACGACGGGACCCGACACGACGACGTTCCGCGCCCTCGCGAACTGGGCCCCCGCCCTCATCGTCTTCACTCATCTGCGATGGGGTGGGGTGTTCCAGCGTCCCCAGCACCTATTGTCGCGGTTCGCGCGGGCGCTGCCGGTCACCGTGGTCGAAGAGCCAGTGTTTCGACCGGGCATCCCCGATGCGGGTGAGGTCACCGTCTCGCGCGACGGCGACGTGACCGTGCTGACGCCCGTGTTCCGGGAACGTCCCGACCAGCCCTTCGGCTTCACGCCGGATAACGTGGTCGAGATCGCCCGCTTGATCGGTCCCCACCTCGGCACGGCGGGAACCGTCGGAGTCACCGCGGGTGAGCGCTCCTCGGCCGGCGTGACCAGCCGGGCCGCCGGCCCGATCGTCTGGTACTACACCCCGATGGCCCTGGGCGCCCTCCCAACCGCGATCGCGCCTTCGCTGGTCATCTTCGACGCCATGGATGACCTCGCCAGTTTTCGCGGTGCTCCCCCGGCCCTGCGTGAGCGCGAGGCGGCCATGTTCGCGGCGGCCGACCTGGTGTTCACCGGGGGACCATCCCTCTTTGCGGCCCGCCGGGACCGCCACCGCTCCGTCCACTGCTTCCCGTCCGGCGTCGATGCGTCACACTTCGGCCGAGCCGCCGGGGATATCGAGCCGCCGGCCGAACTTGCGTCTCTCGTTGGGCCGGTCCTGGGCTTCTACGGCGTCCTGGACGAGCGGATCGATTTTGAACTCATCGCGGCGGTCGCGGACGCCCGGTGCGATTGGCAGCTGGCGCTGGTCGGGCCCCTGGCAAAGATCTCTGAGGCAGATCTGCCGCGACGCCCCAATATCACCTACTTCGGCCAGCGCCGGTACGCGGACCTCCCCGCGTTCCTCGCCGGATTCGATGTCGCGCTATTGCCGTTCGCCCTGAACGAGGCGACCCGGTCGATCTCCCCGACCAAGACGCTCGAATACCTGGCCGGCGAGAAACCCGTGGTCTCGACGCCGATCGCCGACGTCGTCAGCCTATACGGCGACGTGGTCCGGATCGCCGCCGACGCGCCCGACTTCATCGCCGCGATCGATGCGGCCCTCGATGAACCGCCCCCCGAGCGGGCGCGGCGACGGGCGGCTGGGCAGGCACACCTCGTCGCCCACGATTGGGACGCCATCGCCGCCGGGATGGCGTCCCTGATAACCGGGGCGATGACGATCTCCGAAGACGCAACGTTCTAAGTGGCCCGCCCCCCGGGGGCATATGAAGTTAGGAGTCAACCATGTTCGACTACATGATCGTCGGCGCTGGATTCGCGGGTAGCGTCATGGCCGAGCGCCTGGCCACCCAAGATGGCCTACGTGTGCTCCTGGTCGACAAGCGGCCCCACATCGCCGGCAACGCGTATGACTACCATGATGACGCGGGCGTCCTCGTCCACCGGTACGGTCCCCACATCTTCCACACCAATGCGCCCGAGATCTACGCCTACCTGTCCCGGTTCACTGCCTGGCGTCCCTACGAGCACCGGGTCCTCGCCAGCGTCGAGGGTCAACTCGTCCCCATCCCGATCAACCTCGACACCATCAACCGGCTCTACGGGTTGAACCTGACCTCCTTCGAGGTAGCCGAGTTCCTGGAGTCGGTCGCGGAACCGATGGACCGCGTCGTGACCGCGGAGGACGCCGTGGTCGGCAAGGTCGGCCGCGACCTGTACAAGAAGTTCTTCCGCGGCTACACCCGCAAGCA
>JBBJOE010000109.1:0-7960 GCA_037721765.1 Thermomicrobiales bacterium | reverse complement strand
AGTGAGTGGATCGTCACGGTCATGAGCAGAACTCCACGGAGGACGGGCGACCGGCGTTCATCTGCACCCAGTTCGAGCCGTGGTGCGGGCCAGAATGGTCGTGCCGGCCGAGACAGGGCGCTCGGCGCCACGACCGAGGAGGTGATCGCCGAACAGACACTGCAAGCCACCGCAGCCTGACCCAGCCGCAACGAAGGATCACCCCAGATACAGCACGTCAACGGACTCGACCGCACGCGCCCCATTCGCATACCGATCGAGCGCCACCGTGAGCGGATGGGAGTGCGACATGGACGACGTGAACTCGTCGGCAACCGATGAGCGGACGGCGCGCGTGGCCCTCGCCGCGGCGTCGGAGCCGGGCGACACGACCACGGGCCGGTTACTCTCGGCAGGGGGCGCGGTGGAGACCGCGCGGCTGGCGACCAGGTCCGGCTCGATCGCGGGCCCGGACCGCGCGTCGACCGAGGCATGGCGTCGCCGCCTCTCAGGGCGACTCGGTTCAGGACCGGTGCAGCGGGTGATCGAACGCACCCACGCGTGGATGACCACCTCCGGCCGACCGCGTCGGTGTCCCGATCGCCACGAAACGATCGTCGAGTCCGACGTCCACCCCGCGGCGGCGATCGTCACCACGCGATGCCTGATCACCGCGGCGCGGTCACGCTACCGCTGGTCGACCCGACCAACGACGCGTCGGCTCACGTCATGCCCAATGCCGGGCGCTCGTAGTCTCCACTTCGAGCCGTTGACCCGAGCCACCACGCAGACCGCGGCACGATTCTGGGCCGAGGCTCGTCAACGGGGCCAACCGACGGCGCGAAATGAGGCGCACGACATCGATATGTTCATGGCGACACGGGCCCACCACCTCGCGAACGACCATGCCGACGTCCTCATCGCGACGACGAACGTCCAACACCTCACCCGCCTGGCCGATGCCCGATCGTGGGGCGAGATCCCGTGAGCACGGTTGGTCCGAGGCAGAGGAAGAAGCCCGGCCAATCGGGATCGATCTGAGAACGAATCGATCAGATCGCGGCTGAGCGATTGGCCGGCGGTGTCGCCGCGTATGATCCGACGCGGGCGCCGCGGATTCTCGATGTCCTCTTGGACGAGGACATCGAGGAGCAATGCTGGGCCTGGGATGCCATTCGGGCCGCATTGGATGAGCATCGCCCGGACGGTTACACGTTGTTCCCGGATGACTGACGAGTTCCGTCCCGCGTCCGGTCGTCAAACCTCGACGGGATCGTCAGGTTGATCGCCCGGTCTCAGCCGCCTGATATCGGGCCGAGCGAACCCATCCCGGTCGGTCGCGGCCGGCGTCGCCCGGCACCGCTCACCAACGCGACCACCCCGCCCCACACCATCCCCGCCCCCAGCCCGGCCGACACCGCCAGCGCGAGCAGGATCGGCAGGTGGTAGCGGGCGTAGTCGACGTCCATAGCCAGGAAGACGAGCAGGGCCTCGCCGCCGACCGTGGCGACGACCAGCGCGGCCGGGCCGAAGGGACCCTCGCGGCGGATGATGACGAGGACGGCGACCAGGCCGAGGGCGGCCAGCGAGACGTCCAAATAGCGGAGGTTCGCCCAGCCTGTCCCGGTCCAGTCTCGCAGCCGGGCGTCGAGGACACCGCCCGTGGTCATCCACTCGGTCAACTGGCGCCAGACGCGGTCGAAGGCCTCTCCCCGGGTCTCGACGGCGGCCCGGTCGAAGGCTCGCATCTGCAACTCGAACGACTGGGCCCGGAAGGTGAACAGGGCCCGGGTGTGTCCGATCGGGTCCGTCCAGAGGTAGGGGAACGTCGCCACCATCGTCAGCCAGGCGACCGGCGGCACGCTGACCAGCCACCACCCGAGGCGGGCCTGACGCCCCGTCCCGCGCCCGGGCCGGATCGAACGCGGCGTCCGCCCCCGCCAGGCGGCATGGGCCAACACGACCACCCCGACCCCGCCCAGTCCGGCCGCGATCGCCAGCGGGCTCAGCTTGGCCCCGGCCCCGAGGCCGAGCAGGATGCCGAGCGCCACCGCGCGGGGCCACGTCGGCCTGTCGGCCAGCCGGTAGGCGGCCACCCCGGCGAGGGCAACGAGGGCGACCATCGTCGGGTCGGACCAGACCCGGGTCGTGGTGTCGAGCAGCAAGGGGTGGAACGCCAGCAGCAGGCCACCCGTGACCCCGGCCACCCGCCCCGCCAGGCGACGGGCCATCGCGAACACGGCGACGACCATCACGACCCCGACCCCGACGTTGGCCCTCCGGGCGGCGAGCAGGTCGTCGCTCCCCGGCAGATTGCCCCGGGCCTCGTTCCACGCCTCGTCGCGGTCCATGATGTAGTAACCGTTCGTCGCCACGTCCCGTCCCTGGAGCAGGAGCCCGAGGCCGAAGACGTAGGGGGCCACGGGCGGTTGGGCCCGCATCCTGTACCGCTCGTCGAACGAGTCGAACCGGACCTCGTATCCCTCGTCCTGCCAGAGCGGCCCGAGCGGGTCGGCCCACAGCGCGAGGTAACTGGCGCGGTGGACCCAGCGGGCCTCGTCGCGGTGGAACGGCGTCGTCCGGGTGGCGGGCAGCAGGTGCCAGAACGTGACGGCCGCCAGAAAGGTGGCCAGCGCGAGATCTACCCAGGGCCGGTGGGTCGGGTCGGAGAACCGGCGAGGCGAGCGGCGTGGCGTCCGGGCGAGTCGCGACATATCCCAGTATCCCCCGGAGATGGTCCAGCCGCTACCGGTCCGATGCCGCACCGATACCGATCCGTCGTGCCGGGACCTCTTGGATCGTCCGCCGGGTCCGTGGCCGATCCTGGCCCGTGCGACCGTCCGTTGCCGGGCGTCGGCCCTCGCGTCGGATAGCTGGGCATCGTCGAAGCCGGCTCTGCGCCCGGCTCACGCCGGCAACGTATCGATCGCGCGCCGGACCGCGCCGGTCAGGAACGCGTGGTAGCGGCCGTGCGGCCGGCTCTCGATCCGGGCCAGCGTCCTGAGCCCGATCAGGATGCTCCATAGCCGCATCCTGACCCCGTCGTCGGGTGCAGGGCAGTGGACCTGGTGATACCCGGCCAGCAGGTGATGGGTCGCCGGGGACGGGAGGTGCTCGCCGTCGTGCAGGGCGAAGTGACCCAGGTCGTACCACCGGTCGGCGCCCCGGATCTCGCCGAAGTCGATGATCCCGGCGTAGTGACCGCCCCGGTGGTAGATGTGTGTCGTGTCCAGGTCGCCGTGGGCCAGCACCGCCTGGCCACCATCGAAGAAGGTGGAGTGCCGATCGAGGGCCTCCCGGACGGCCCGGCACCCGGTGGCCCCCAGGACCGGTCCCAGCGCCGCGAGGTGGTCGTCGACCCCGCCCGGGGCGAACGCGCGGAGGCTCGGCGATTCGGCCGCGATCCCCGCCTCGACGGGCCGGTCCCGCCGCACCCAGCCGAAACCCTCGACCGGGATCGTGGCGATGATCGCCAGGTCCCGTCCGGCCGCGGTCAGGACCGCCCCGGCATCCACGCCAGCGTAGCGCCGTCCGATCGGCTCCCCCGCGATCTCGGTCGTCACCATCACCGATCGGCCCAGCCGTGAGTCGCACGAGTCGTAGTCCACCACCTCGGGGACACTGACGCCGAGCGCGCGGAGCCGGTCATGGACGCGGGCTTCCGGCGCGAGGTCGGCCCCGGCCGTCTCCGCCAAGCGCAGGTAGCGCGTCGTCCCGCCCCGCCGCAGTCGGTAGACGGGGGTGGATCCGCCGCTGGCCGGGCGGGACACGTCCACCCGGCCGGAGCCGGGCAACACCCGGGCCGCGATGGCGAGGATAGCGCCATGGTCGATGCCGGGACCTGACGCCGGGCTAGGGTCCGGTCCGGACGCGGGTGGGGACTGCGTGCGGATCGTCACGGGTGGCGAATCTCTCCGGTCGTTGAACGCCGCACCACTCGGGACGATCCGGTGACACGATCTGGACGGGATGGTACACCCGGGCGCGATCCGGGGCCGGTCCAACTCGCGCCCCGGGAGCGTCCGGCGCGTCCGGTCGCGCGAGTTCCACCTGGCGCCGCCGGTCTCTCTGCCTCGCCGCTCGCCGGAGCGCCCTCGGATGGACCCGGGGTGAGAAGGGGGCCCCGATCACCGTGGTGTCGCGGGTCGGGGCGAGACCCCGTCACGGGCGGGGCGAGGCACCGGGGGCCTCCGGGCCCGACGCGGTCGTCGCGTCCGCCGGGGTGGGGGGCGCAGGATCGACCGCGGGAAGCGTCGCCCCCCGGTCGCCCTTCGCCCGGTGGGTCAACCAGACCGCGGGGGAGAGCGACCGGGGGGCGCCAACGGGGGCGGACGGGATGCCGGACCGGGCGCCGACCACGCCGAGCACCGGCCCGCCGCCGATCTGGCCGAAGGCATCGGCCTGGCCGTACATCGAGAGGATCGTGGCCCGGTTGCGGGAGCGCAGGTCCCGGTTCGGCCGGGCCATGCTCACGGGCCCGTTCAGGCCCCGCGGGATCGTCATGGCCCAGACCGCTACCATCGCCCAGACGAACGAGGGTGCGACGGCGACCGCCGCCACCGCCAGCACCAATCCTGCCTTGATCCGAACCAGCCATCGGATCACGACGGTCTCCCGTTCCGGCAGGGCCCGGCGGCGGACGATTTCGGTGGTGCCGATGCTGAGCAGCGGGCGGGCGACGTTGATCATCCCGAACCAGACCAGGCAATCGAGGCCTCCGGCTCCCGGCAGGCCGATCTGGAAGACCCTCACTTCCCCGAGCCGGTCGTGGGCCTCGCTGGCCGCCCCGGCGATGGCCGCGACCAGGAAGATCGTGCCGATCCGCAAGCCGCGGCGGGCCTATGATCACCGAGAGGCGGCGGCTGACCGCGTCCGCGACCACCCCGGTCGGCACCTCGAAGACGAACGCGGCGGCCTCCAGCGCGGTGCCGAGCGGGATCAATTGGAAGGGGTCGAGGCCCGCCGACCGGGAGCGATAGATGGCCGATAGGGTGAACGCCGTCGCGAAGCGGGCCGACCCGAGGCCCTGGATCAACAGGTAGACGGTCGCGGCGCGCAATGGGCGCCGGGCGATCACGGGCGACCTCCTGGGTGGTGGTGACTTGCCGGCGTACGGGGATCGACCGGGTCCCCGGGACGAGCCCCCAAACCGGGCGCGGTGGGGCGATCGGTCGTGTAGCCATCCCCCCGTGTCCGTCACGGCCGAGCCGGGGAACGTCGCCTGGCTCACCGGGAACGCGGGCTCGCTCCCCCCGGCAGCGGGCCGCGAGGGACCAGCGAGCGCGGCGCATGGGCACGGCACGGGCACGCCGACACGGCGGGAGATCGGCGCGGGGCGGGGGAGCGGCGGGCCGCGCCGGACGCCGTCCCGGGACACCCCTCGCGACGGCCCACCCGGTGGGGCCAGCGTGTCCCCGAGTGGCCGGGGTGGCCTGATCGGTGGGTTCGGCCGTCTCCGGCGGGACCCTCGTCCATCCTACCCACCGGTGGCGCGTGGGTCGCCCGGGGCGGCGCATCGGGGGACGCATTCGGCGCGGTACAAATGAATCCGTGTCGTTGGACCCCGGACGTGATGTCGCCGGCCGATGGCCGACCGCCCTCACCAGACCGTTGCCGTGGGCGTCGCGGGTCGTGGGATACTTGGCGACGGGAGCCCATGACCCACCCGTCGCCCCCTTCCGGACGCGGGGTGGCGACGGGTGGGTCATGGCGCGTCGCGGGTGAGCGAGGGATGGGGAACGGTGGACCCGGCAGCGGTCGACCACGGGACGGGACAGGTCACGGACGATGGGGAGGCTGGGGGAGGGCCCCCGCCGGTGCGGGCCCGGATGGCGGTCACCGGGGTGTTCTTCCTCAATGGGGTGGTCCTGGCTTCGTGGATCTCGCGTATCCCGGCGGTGAAGTCGGACCTCGGGTTGAGCGAGGGGCGCCTCGGGCTGGCCCTGCTCGGGGCGGCGGTCGGGGCCCTGGTGGCGATGCCCGCGACCGGCTGGGTCCTCCCCCGGGTCGGCAGCCGGGTGATGACGACGACGATGGTGATGGCCCTCTCCGCCGCCCTCGTCCTTCCCGCCGTGGCGACCAGCGCGGTGATCCTGGCCCTGGCCCTGGCCGCCATCGGGGCCACGAATGGGGCCCTCGACGTCTCGATGAACGCCCACGGGGTCGTCGTCGAGCGGCGATACGGCCGGCCGATCCTGACCGCGTTCCACGGCTTCTGGAGCCTGGGCGGACTTGCCGGGGCCGGGATCGGCGGGCTGTTCGCCGCGCGCGGGGTCGAGCCTCTCGCCCACTTCGCCGTCGTCGCCGTCGTCTGCCTCCCCCTCGGTTTCCTGATCTCGCGGGGGTTGCTGCCGGCGGGGGTCGATCGCCACGCGCCCGAACCCTCGGGCGGGGAGCGGCGGCGGACCCGCGTCCGCTACCCCCGGCCGATCGTGGTCGCGGGGATCGTCGCCCTGGCCTGCCTCTTGGCGGAGGGGGCGATGGCCGACTGGTCGGCCGTCTACTTGGAGCAGGAACTGGGCACGGGCGAAGGTCTGGCCGCCACCGGCTTCGCGGTCTTCTCGCTGGCGATGGCGATCGTCCGCCTCTTGGGGGACAGGCTGGTCCTGGCCTGGGGCGCCGTGGCCTTCGTCCGTGCGGGTGGGGCGCTGGTCGCCATAGGCCTGGCGACCGGCCTGGTGGCGACGGCGCCCTGGCTGGCGATCGCCGGGTTCGCCGTGGTCGGCGCGGGCCTGGCGGGCATCTTCCCGGTGGTGCTAAGTGCCGCCGGGCGGGTCGGCGGGATCGCCGCCGGCCCCGCCCTGGCCTTCGTCGCCACGCTGGGCTACACCGGCTTCCTGGTCGGTCCCCCGGCGATCGGCCTCTCGGCCGACGTGGTCGGCCTCTCGGTCTCGCTGTGGGGCGTGGTGGCGTTGGGCGGGGTAATCGTCGCCCTGGCCGGGAGTGTCCGCGACCATACGGTCCCGGCCGCCGCGACCGCCCGACAAGCCAGCCGTCCGGCCGGACAGGGCGTCTGACGGCCCGCGGCCTCAGGCCGCGGACCACCCCCGGGCACACGTTCGCCCCGGGTCACCACCCGTCCCGGCCCGGGAGGGGGGCCGCCCTACCGGGCCGGGCGCAGCGCGGCCGCGGCGTAGACGTTGTCCGGGCCCCCGAGCATGCAGCCGCCCGTCCCGGCCGCGTCGGCGGCGTCGATCTGGGCCCGGACCTGGTCTGTCCCGTACGGGGTCATGCCGGGCAGCGAGAAGGCCTGCAACCAGGGGCGCAGCCCGGTCGCGACGCCGAAGCGGTCGGCCCCGACGGCCATGCTGATCTCGATCGTCTCGTAGGGCGAGTCGTTCGGGTGACCCGGCACATCGATGCTGCCCTCGGGGAAGTGGCTGGGGTAGACCATCGGGCAGAGGATATCGAAGTGGGGGGCCAGGCTGTCGGCGTTCTGGCCGATGCCGAGGTCGCCCGGCACGAACAGGGTGTAACCAAAGATGTCGGCCCCCGTCCGGGTGGTCAGCCCGGCGTCCAGGAGGCGGTCCGAGCAGAGGGCGGAGAAGGCCGTGATGGTCTCGGTCCGGGCCCGTTCGGTCAGCGGCTGGCCGAAGTCCATCCGGGTCAGGTCGCCATCGGTCGGGAAGCGAACGTAATCGAGTTGGATCTCGTCGAACCCGAACCGTGCCGCTTCGACCGCCAGGTCGGCATTGGCGTCCCAGAGCGACTCGTCGAACGGGTTGACCCAGGCGTAGCCGTTGTCGTCGTACCATAGCCCGCCCGTCTCGGTGTCGCGGACGGCGAGCCCCGGGTTGGCCCCGGCCACGATCGGGTCCTTAAAAACCACCAGCCGGGCGATCGAGGCGATGCCGTGCTCCCGGAGGACCTCGACCATCGCGGCCGGGTCGTAGACCGGGGCGACGCTGCCGCTGCGCCTGAACAAGGGCACCTCGGTGGCGTAGAGGACCTCGTCCTCCTTGATGTCGATCACCATCCCGTT
>JBBJOE010000108.1:0-8027 GCA_037721765.1 Thermomicrobiales bacterium | reverse complement strand
CGGTGATCCTGCTCGACCGCAACGTCGATGAGACGATCGCCGTGCCGGGCGAGCATTACGTGACCTTCATCGGGTCCGATTTCTACCAGGAGGGAGCCCGTGCCGCCCAGTGGTTGGCGGAGGAGATGGGCGGACAGGCCCAGATCATCGAGCTAGAAGGTACCACCGGGTCTACTCCGGCCACCGATCGACAGCGCGGCTTCCGCGATTATCTGCAGGGCGAGTACACGGCAAACCCGCGGAACGTGACCGCCGACAGTACCCCGGCCGCTGCGCCCGAGGGCGGCTATCCGGGCATGGAGATCGTCGCGTCCCAGACCGGCGACTTCGCCCGCGACCTCGGCCGCCAGGTCTTCGAGACCCTCTACCAGGCCAACACCGGTGCCAACGCCGTCTACACCCACAACGACGAGATGGCGATCGGCGCGATCCTGGCCCTCGAGGCGCAGGGCCTCGTCCCCGGTGAGGACCTGATCATCGTCTCGATCGACGGATCGCAGGAAGCCCTGCAGAACATCATCGACGGCAAGCTCGGCGCCACCGTGGAGTGCAACCCGCGCTTCGGCCCGATCGCCTTCGAGACTCTGCTCGCCTATGCCGACGGCGAGAAGATCCCGACCGAGATCCTCAACCTGGATCAGTTCTACGACGAGAGCAACGCCGAGGAGTTCGTCGACGAGGCCTACTAGGCCACGCCACGAGGTCCCATGTCGAATCGGGGAGGCCGGGCAATGCCCGGCCTTCTCCGTCCCCGGTCCGGTCCGTAGACCGGCCACGATTCTCTTGCGGTCGTTTCCCGGCCGGACGGCATTGGCGTATGATGCGCCGCGCCCGGGACCATACCTACGGCAGACGACCGGATGACCCTTCGACGCCTGGAGCAGATCGCGTGCCCGACCGCCCACCCGACGGTATGACCGGCGGCCAACCGGGGCTCGCCACCCCCGCTGAGGCCGGAACCCTGCTCGAGATGGCGGGGGTCACCAAGGCATTCGCCGGTGTCCCGGCCCTCGTCGATGCCTCCCTGACCGTGCGACGGGCCGAGGTTCATGCCCTGGTCGGCCAGAACGGGGCCGGTAAATCCACCCTGGTCAAGATCCTCACCGGCGCCCAGCGCCGCGACGCGGGGACTATCACGTTCGACGGTCGCCCGATCGCCTTCCGCTCCCCCCAGGATGCGCAACGCGGTGGCATCAGCACGATCTACCAAGAGATCAACCTGGTGCCCTACCGCTCCGTGACCGAGAACATCGTCATGGGCCGCGAGCCCCGTCGCCTCGGCCTCATCGACTGGCGGTCCGCCCACCGCACTGCCCGGGACCTGCTGGCCCGCCTCGGGGTCGAGACCGACGTCCGCCAGCCGCTGATGAACCTGAATGTCGCCATGCAGCAGATGGTCGCCATCGCCCGCGCCCTGTCGCACCGCGTCTCGCTGGTGGTCATGGATGAGCCGACCTCGTCGCTCGACGACCGCGAGGTCGAGACCCTGTTCGAGACCATCCGGGGCCTCAAGGCCAGCGGCGTCGCGGTCATCTTCATCAGCCACCGGCTCGACGAGCTCTACGCACTCTGCGAACACGTCACCATCATGCGCGACGGCGCGACAGTCGCCTCCCGCCCGATCGCCAGCCTGCCGAAATTGGAACTGGTCGCGACGATGCTCGGCAAGGGCTTGAATGAGGTCCAACGCGAGGGTCAGACCGGCTTCCGTGAACGCTCCACGATCGAGCGACAGCCGTTGCTCGACGTCACCGGCATCGCACGGGGCCGGGCCCTGCGCGGGGTGTCGGTCTCGGTCGGACGGGGCGAGATCGTTGGGCTGGCCGGGCTCCTCGGCTCCGGCCGGACCGAGGTGGCCCGGGCCATCTTCGGTGCCGACGCGATCGAGGCGGGCACGATCACCCTCGACGGCAAGCCGCTCGACCTCTCGACCCCGGCCGCCGCGATCCGGGCGGGCATCGGCTTCTGCTCCGAGGACCGCAAGGCCGAGGGTATCGTTCCCGCCCTGTCCGTCCGCGAGAACCTGACCCTCGCCGCCCTGCCCCTCCTCTCTCGCAATGGGGTCGTCGACCGGGCCAAGCAGCAGGCCGTCGTCGACCGCTTCATCGCCCGCCTGGGGATCAAGCTGGCCGACGCCGACCAGCCCATCCGGGAGCTGAGTGGCGGCAACCAGCAGAAGGTCCTCCTCGCCCGCTGGCTCTGCCTCAACCCCCGCCTGCTCCTGCTCGACGAGCCGACCCGGGGCATCGACGTCGGGGCCAAGGCGGAGATCCAGGGTCTGATCGACGAGTTGGCCCGCGACGGGCTCGGCGTCCTGATGATCTCGTCCGAGATCGAGGAGTTACTGGAGGGTGGTGACCGGGTCGTCGTCCTCCGGGACGGCGCGGACGTGGCCACCTTCGATCACGACGAGGTGACCCAGGTCGCCGTCCTGGAGGCCATGGCGCTCGGCAGCGGGGCGGACGCCGCCGATTCGGGTGCGGCCCGGGCGGAGGCGATGATCTGATGGCCGGAACCCGCCCGACCATCCCGGCGAGACCGAACCAGCCGGCCCCGGCGCGTCGCGAGCGGGCAGCCGACCCGCGTGCGGCCTCCCTGGTCCGCCTGCTCCGTGGCCCGCTCGGCGCGCTGGTTCTCCTGATCGTCTACAACGCGCTGTTCAACGCCGACGCTTTCCTCACCCGCCAGTCCTTCAACGTCAACGCCACCCAGGTCGCCGTCGTCGTGATCGTCGGCGTCGGCCTGACCTTCGTCATCGCCACCGGCGGCATCGACCTCTCGGTCGGGGCGATCATGGCCATCTCCGGCTCGCTCGCCCCGATCATCTTCCTGGCCGATTCCGCGCCCTGGGCGACCCCGTTCCTCGGCGCGGGCCTGGCCTTCGTGCTGCCCGTCCTGCTGGGAGGCGCACTCGGGGCCGCGAATGGGGCGCTGATCACCGGGTTCCGGATCCAACCGATCATCGCCACCCTGGTCCTGTTCATCGCCGGCCGGGGCATCGCCCAGGTGATGACCGGCGGCCGCCTCCAGTCCTTCCGCGAGCCGGACTGGCAATACATTGGCCTCGGCCGCCCCCTCGGCATTCCGTTCCAGGTGATCCTGATGCTCTCGGTCGTCATCCTGGCCGCCTGGGTGATGCGCTCGACGGTCTTCGGCCGCTACGTCGTCGCGATCGGTGGCAACGCGGCGGCCGCCCGGTTGGCCGGCGTTCCGGTCCGTCGCGTCACGGTCGCGGTCTACGTGATCAGCGGCCTGTTGGCCGGGCTGGCCGGTCTGATCGAGATCGCGATCAACTCGTCGGCCGACGCCAACCGGATCGGACTCAACCGGGAGCTGGACGCCATCGCCGCCGTCGCCGTCGGGGGCACCTCGCTGCTCGGCGGCCGGGCCACGATCACCGGCACCCTGATCGGGGCGCTGATCATCCAATTGATCAGATTCACCCTGCTCACCGAGGGCGCCTCGGACGCCGTCGTCCGGATCGTCTCGGCCGGTGCCATCCTGGTCGCCGTCCTGATCCAGCACCAACGCGCCACCTGACCGGCGCCCAGCGCGATCGTTCACCGGAGGAGGATGCCGTGGTCGCCGCCCAACCTTCGTCGACGGGACTGCGCGAGGCGCGGGACCGGGCCTCCCGGGCCCGCTTCGCCACCCTGATCCAACGCCAGGGCGCCCTCATTGCCCTCGTCGTGACGATGGTCTTTGGCTGGGCCCGGTATGGCGGAGATGGCTTCACCGGCAGCTACAACATTACCGAGGCCCTGCGCTACAACGCCATGTTCGCGCTGATCGCGCTCGGCATGACCTTCGTCATCATGACCGGGGGCATCGATCTCTCGGTCGGCGCCGTGGTCGTCCTCGGCAGCGTGATGGCCGCCAGGGCGAGCGGTGATGGCCCCTGGGTGGCTACCCTGGTGGCGATCGGCACGGGGCTCGCGTTCGGCTTTCTGAACGGGGTGCTCATCTCCCGGTTCCGGATCCAACCGTTCATCGTCACCCTCGCTACCTTGCTGGGTGGGCGGGGCCTGGCGTTGCTCGCCGCGAACAACAGCGTGCAATCCCTGTCGACAGAGGCGTTCACGAACGGGTTCATCGAACTCAGCGGGCGCGAGATCGGTCCGCTCCCGCTCCCGGCGGTGATCGCGATCGTGGCGTTCTTGATCGGTTCGGTACTGCTGAACCTGACCCGTTTCGGACGTCACGTCCTGGCCATCGGCGGCAACGAAGAGGCTGCCCGGCTGGCGGGCGTACCGATCGATCGGACCATCATCGTGGTCTATGTCCTGAGCGGGGGTCTCGCTGGACTCGCCGGCGCGATCCTCGCCGCGTACACCTTCAGCGGCAACCCGAACGAGGCGGTCGGCTGGGAACTCTCGGCCATCGCCGCCGTGGTCGTCGGCGGCACCCTGCTCACCGGCGGGCTCGGTTCGGTCTGGTCCACCCTGGTCGGGGTCCTGCTGCTCGGCGCGATCATCAACATGTTGAACTTCGAGAGCCTCGACCCCTATTGGCAGCAGGTCGTCCGGGGCGTCTTCCTGCTCGTCGTCGTGGTCCTCCAGAGCCGCCTGCGCCGCCCCGCCTCGGCCTGACCAGCAACGGTCCGGACTCCTCCGCTCAGTCCGGCGCGGTCGCCCGTGCGGTGGAAGCGAAGGTCACGTCTGGGGCGTGCTCCTCGGCATAGCGCAGGTCCCACTCGGTGGTGAACAAGACGACGGCCTGGCCGTCCCGGTCCTCGGCCCGCATCCGGCCCCGGCCCGAGGCGACCTCGGTGATCTGCTCGGCCGGCCCGGCCAGCCACCGCGCCGACTTATAGGTCAGCGGTTCCATCACCGTCTCGACGGTGTACTCGGCCTCCAACCGGTACCGGACAACGTCGAACTGCAAGGCGCCGACCGCCGCCAGGATCGGTTCCCGGCTACCGCTGCTGACCGGGTAGAAGAGCTGGATGCCGCCCTCCTCCTCGATCTGCTTCAGACCCTTCAGGAACTGCTTGTAGCGGTCGGCCCGCGCGTGGCGCAGTAAGGCGAAGTGCTCGGGCTGGAAGCGAGGCAACGGCGGGAACTCGCCGATCTGCCCCTCGCTGACCGTGTCGCCGATCACGAATACGCCCGGGTTGATCAACCCGACCACGTCACCCGGATAGGCCTCCTCGACCGTCTCCCGGTCGCTGCCGAACAACCGCAGGGGTCGGCTCAGCCGGACCGACTTGCCCTGGCGCGGGTGCCAGACCTCCATATCCTTCTCGAACCGGCCGGAGACCACCCGCAGGAAGGCCACGCGGTCCCGGTGACGGGGGTCCATGTTGGCCTGGACTTTGAAGACGAAGCCCGAGAACCGGTCATCGCCCGGTGAGACGACGGTCTCGTCGGTCGCCTGCGGCCCCGGCGACGGTGCCATCCCGACGAACTGGCGCAGGAACAATTCGACCCCGAAGTTGGTCAGGGCGCTGCCGAAGGCGACCGGGGTCAGGTCCCCGGAAAGCACCGCCTCCCGGTCGTATTCCGAACCGGCCAGGTCGAGCAGGGCCAGGTCGTCACGCAGTGTCGCCGCCGGCCCGGTCCCGATCAGGCTGTCCACCGCCGGGTCGTCGAGGCTGGCGACCCGGACCGGGGCCCGCTTCGCGCCGTGCTCGGTCCGCTCGAACAGGTGCAGCGTCCCCGCCTGGCGGTCGTAGACGCCCCGGAAGTCTGGCCCGTCCCCGATCGGCCAGGTCAGTGGGTAGGTCTTGAGGCCGAGCACCCGCTCGATCTCGTCCAGCAGGTCCAGGGGGTGGCGGCCGGGCCGGTCCAGCTTGTTGATGAACGTGAAGATCGGTGTGCGCCGCTGACGGCAGACCTCGAACAGCTTCAGCGTCTGCTCCTGGATGCCCCTGGCCGCGTCGAGCACCATCACCGCCGAGTCGACGGCCGTCAGTGTCCTGTACGTGTCCTCCGAAAAGTCTTGGTGACCCGGGGTATCGAGCAGGTTCAGGTGACAGCCGGCGAAGGGGAACGTCAACGCCGTCGACGAGACGGAGATGCCGCGCTCTTGCTCCAGGGCCATCCAGTCGGACGCCGCGTGCCTCCCCCCCCGGCGAGCCGTGACCGACCCGGCCAGATTGACCGCTCCGCCGTAGAGGAGCAGCTTCTCGGTCAGGGTCGTCTTCCCCGCGTCTGGATGGGAGATGATCGCGAATGTCCGGCGACGGGCCGCCTCTTCCCGGGTCCGGGCCGAGGTTACGGTGGCCCCCGGGCGCTCGGGTTTCCCGCTCGTCTCGCCGGCGGGGACACGAGCGTCATCGCCCGCGATGGCGGCCGTCGCATCGGACGTGGTGATCGACATCGACATGCTGGGGACCTCGGGTGATCCGGCCCCGCCCGGGCGGGCATCGGACGAACGACATGGCGCGGGACGTGCCCGGCGCGGGCGGGTGGGATATGCTTATGCGGAGACGAAGTCGGGCTAGGCTCGCCCCACACCCTCTGGGTCGGGCCAGTTTACGCTGCCGTAATAAGTATAGTCGCCGCCACGCCCGGGCAGCCGTCCAGACGGGACTACCGCGTCCCGCCGGCGGTGACCACACCGGGCGTCGCCGCGCCGGGGGACTCAACCGGATGAGCACATCGAAACTGGCCGACTACCTCCACGTCCTGCCGGCGGGCGATGCCGTCGCCCTCGTCAGGGAGCTCGACCTCGGGCCGGAGACCATGGTGTGGGATGACCATCTCTCGGTCGGTCCTATCCCGGCCAAGCTCTCGCCGGTCAATCTCGCCCACCGCCGTTGCCTCTTCGGTGAAGTGGTCGGCTGGGGTCCCTATCGGGAGCGGCGGAAGGCGATGGCCGCCCGGGACGCCGAACTGGCCCGTTACCGGGACTACGGCGAAGTCGTGTTCTGGTTCGGCCCGGGCCTCGACGACCAACTCGCCCTCCTCCAGGCCCTCGATCCGTTCGCGATCCGCGGCGGCCAGGGGACCCGGCTAACTTTAGTCCCGTTCCGGCCCACCGGGGACGACGCGCGCCCTCGCGACGTGGCCGACCACTCGCCGGGGGAGTTGCGAGCCCTGTTCGAGCGGCGCCAGGACCTCGACTTGGATGCCTGTCGCCTCGGACGCCGCGCCTGGGACACCCTCCGCTCCGGCGATCCCGCCATGGTCCACGTCCTGCTCGACACCGATTCCTCGGCCCTGCCCGACCTCGCCCCCGCCCTACACCGTTGGCTCGAAGAGCTGCCCGACCTCGCGACGGGCCTGTCCCGGACCGAAGCGGCCGTGCTCGCCGCCCTGGGTGACGATCCGCGTTCTGCCGCGGCGCTGCTGGGCGCCGTGCGCGAACGCGAGGCCGTACCGTTCCAGACGGCGGCTATCCTGGATGTCGTCCTCGCGGACCTTTCCGCGGGCTCCACGCCCTTGCTGTCAATCTCCGGCGAGATACCGGTCGCCGTCCCGGGCCAGGCATTCGCCGGCGATGGCCGCACGGTGAACATCACCGTCGCCGGCCGGTCGGTCCGCGAGGGCGCGACATCGTGGTCGGCCCGGGACCTGCCGGGCCGCTGGCTCGGGGGTTACCAGATCGGCGAGGGGACGAAGGCCTGGCGATGGGACGCCGACCGCGCTGAAGTGCGCGACGCCGGAGCGATCTGACACCGAGGGTTCGGGGTCCGGAACACTCCCGGATCGAAGCCGTCGCCAACTAATTACCGTGGGGGGAGGCCGTGTGTTCGACGGTCGAACCGCTCAGGGACGGGTGGCGACGGAGACCGCGTCGATCGGCTGGAGATAGATCAGGTACTCGTTGACCCCGACCTTCAGCACGCGCGAGATGCGGTACTGGTGCGGGCCGGGAGCTTCCCGGTAGAGATCGCCGGCGCGGTAGCGACCCATCCGCATGTCTCGCCCGTTCTTCGCCACCAGCTCGTAGGTCACCTCGCCGCATGACCGGCAGGTGAAATACTGGTCCACCTCGTCGGTCGGGCCGGTGTATCCGCGTGTCACCAGACGCACGTTGGCGTCACCGCACCACGGGCAGCGCCGCACCGACGACTCGTCGCC
>JBBJOE010000107.1:0-8062 GCA_037721765.1 Thermomicrobiales bacterium | reverse complement strand
CTTCCGTCTTCCGTCTTCCGTCTTCCGACTAGGAGCCGTGGTGACCCAACCGTACCGGCGAATCCTGCTCAAGGTCAGCGGCGAGGCCCTCATGGGCGATGCCGCCTTCGGGATCGATCCCGCCGTCGTCCAGGGCATCGCCGTCGAGTTGCGCCAGGTCATCGCCCTTGGCACCCAGGTCGCCGTCGTGATCGGCGGCGGCAACATCTGGCGTGGCCTCTCCGCCAGCAGCAAGGGGATGGATCGCGCCACCGCCGACTACATGGGGATGGTCGCCACCGTGCTTAATGCCCTGGCCCTCCAGGATTCCCTGGAGAAGGCCGGCGTCCACACCCGGGTGATGACCGCGATCGAGATGCAGGAGGTCGCCGAGCCCTACATCCGGCGCCGCGCCATCCGCCACATGGAGAAGGGGCGCGTCGTCATCCTGGCCGCCGGGACCGGCAACCCCTACTTCACCACCGACACCGCCGCCGCCCTGCGGGCCCTCGAACTCGACGTCGATATCCTGATGATGGCCAAGAACCAGGTCGATGGCGTCTACTCCGCTGACCCCGCCAAGGACCCCACCGCCGTCCTCTATGCCACCGTCACCCACCGGGAGGCGCTGGAGCGAAACCTGCAGGTGATGGACGGGTCGGCCCTCGCCCTCTGCCGGGACAACGACCTCTCGATCCTCGTCTTCCGCATGGGAGGTGAGGGAGAGATCGTCCGGGCAGTCCGGGGTCAGACCATCGGCACCCTGGTCGGGTCGATCCCGGCCGAGACCAAACCCGCGGGCGAACGGCCGGTGGTATAACCTATCCTGCCCGACGACCGATCGTTCGTGCCGGCGCTGGTCACGGGTCTCCGGACCGGGCGAGCACGAGAGAGGATGACCGATGATCGCGGATGTGGCGGCCGACGCCGAGAGCCGAATGCGGAAGGCGATCGATGCCCTCCACCGGGACCTGGAGGGCGTCCGCACCGGCCGGGCATCTCCCGCCCTGGTCGATCGCATCACCGTCGACTACTATGGCGCCGCGACGCCTCTCAACCAACTCGCCGGGGTCTCGGTCCCCGAACCCCGCCTCCTCGTCATCCAGCCCTGGGACAAGGGCACGATGGGGCTGATCGAGAAGGCCATCCAGAAGTCCGACCTCGGCCTCAATCCCAACAACGACGGCCAGGTGATCCGGATCTCCATCCCGCCCCTGACCGCCGAACGCCGCAAGCAACTCGTCAAGGTCGTCCACGGCAACGTCGAGGATGCCAAGGTCGCCATCCGCAACGTCCGCCGCGACGCCATGACCCAACTCAAGAACCTGCTCCAGGACAAGGAGGTCTCGGAGGACGACGAGCGGCGAGCCGCCCACCAGCTCGACGAGCTGACCAAGCGCTTCACCGACGAGACGGACAAGGTCGGCAAAGGCAAGGAAGCCGACCTCCTCGAAGTCTGACGGACGCCGGCGTTCCCGCCACCCGCCTCCGCGCCTGACGGTCTCGGGCCGCCAGGAACGTTCCAAACACCCCCGAGATGATGACCAGGAGGGCCGCCGGTGATCCCGGCACCGATGCAGGATGTGGCGACGACCTCACGAGTCCGCGGCGATGACCTCGAGCGAGGGCCCGTCATGACGGCGGCCCCCGCTGGTGATGTCATCGACACTCCGTCGGTCTTGCCCCGCCACGTCGCCATCATCATGGACGGCAACGGCCGCTGGGCCGCCCAGCGTGGCCTCCCCCGCATCGAGGGGCACGAGCAGGGCACCGAGAACATCCGCCGCATCACCCGCGCCGCCGGGGCGGCCGGCATCCGCTACCTGACCCTGTGGGCGTTCTCGACCGAGAACTGGCGTCGCCCGGCGGAGGAGGTCAACGGCATCCTCCGCATCCTCGGCGAGGTTTTGGCTCGCGAGGTCGAGGAACTCCACGACCAGGGCGCCCAACTCCGCCACATCGGCAGCCTGGCCGAACTCCCCGCGGTCACCCGCGACGCCATCCTCGACGCGATCGAGCGTACCAAGCACAACGACCGCCTCGTCCTCACCCTGGCCTTCAACTACGGCGGGCGTCAGGAGCTGCTCCACGCCGTCCGCTCCATGCTCGCCGCCGGCATCGACCCGGGGAACCTCGACGAGCCGACCCTCCGCCAGCACCTCTACACCGGTGACCTGCCCGACCCCGACTTGGTCATCCGGACCTCCGGCGAGCACCGGATGAGCAACTTCCTCCTCTGGCAGGCCGCGTACGCCGAATTCTTCTTCACCCCCGTCCTCTGGCCCGACTTCGGTCCGGATGATTTGAAGTGCGCCCTGGACGACTATGCCCGTCGCGAGCGCCGCTTCGGCCACGTCTCGGCGTCGGCCGCGCCAGGCTCGTAGGCCGGTCCCATGCGCGAGCGGGTGATCGGCTCGGCCGGCGTGGTCGTTGTTGGCCTCCTGCCCATCATCGCCGGCGGCCCGGTCTTCGCCGTCATGATGACCTTACTCTGCCTGGTCGCCTACCGCGAGTACCTCACGATCGCCACGATCATCGGCACTCGATCGACCGCCTCCGGATACGTCATCCTCCCCCTCTTCGCCGTGAACGCCTGGACGGGCTTCTCCGCCGAGGGCCTCTTGGCCACCTGTGCCCTGGCCGTCGGGCTTCCCCTCGGCCGGGCCCTGATGCGCACCGCCGGCGGTCAACCGGCCAGCCTCGTCGATTGGGGCCTCGGGGCGGCCGGAACCTTGTATCTCGGCCTTCCCCTCCTCGCCGCCATCGAGATTCGTCAGACCACCGGCAGGGTCGGTCAGGCCTGGGTATCCGACCTCGCGGGTGCCCTCACCGGCGAATGGGGCACCCACCCCCGTGGCTTGGCCTGGCTGCTCGCGCTGGTCCTGATGACCTGGGGGGCCGACACCGGGGCGTACCTCGTCGGCCGGCGCTTCGGGCGTCGCCTCTTGATGCCCGCCGTCAGCCCCAAGAAGACGGTCGAAGGTGCGACGGGAGGCATTGCCGCTTCTGCCATCACGATGGCGATCGCCTCCGCCGCCTTCGGCCTCGGGCTTCCGATGCTAGCCGCCCTGACGATCGGGTCCGTCCTCGGCGCGGCCGGTCAGATCGGGGACCTCGCCCAATCCCTCATGAAGCGCCAGGCCGGGGTCAAGGACAGCGGAACCCTCATCCGCGGCCACGGCGGCGTGATGGACCGCATCGACGCCCTGGTCGTCGTCCTCGTCGCCGGGCTCTTCGTCCGCGACATCGCCGACGCCCTCTGGGGCCCGGGCGCGTGACCCGGCGTGGCACGTCACGCCTTCCACCGCCACACCCGCTTGGGCACCACCTATCCGACCCTACCCGACCATCGAGAGGAGCGACCCGCTTGGAGAAGCACGCCGCGGACACTTGGCATCGCCCGGACCGGCCGGCTCACCTGGCCAGTTTGGTCCCACTGATCGCGACGACCCCCGCCCGTCCGGCGGGGGCGGGACCGATCGGGGTCGCGATCCTTGGCTCGACCGGGTCGGTCGGCACCCAGACCCTCGACGTCATCGCCCATCACCCGGATCGTTTCCGGGTCGTCGCCCTGGCGGCGGGTTCGAACGTGTCCCTCCTCGCCGAACAGGCCCGTCGCTTTGGCCCCGATCTCGTCGCGGTGGGCCATGCGGCGGGCGATGTCCCCGTCCCGGCCGGCTCATCCCTCCTGACCGGTCCAGCGGGTCTCGCCGCGGTGGCCACCCACCGGGACGCCGAGATCGTCGTGGTCGCCACCTCGGGTCACGCTGCCATCGAGCCGACCCTGGCCGCGATCGCGGCCGGCAAGACCATCGCGATCGCCAACAAGGAGACCATCGTCTGCGCCGGCGCCCTCGTCGCCGCGGCGGCCCGGGCCAGAGGTGTCTCCATCCGCCCGGTCGACAGCGAGCACAGTGCCATCTGGCAATCACTCCTGGGCGGTGTCCACGCCGACATCGACCGCCTCGTCCTGACCGCCTCCGGCGGCCCATTCCGCACCCTCCCGGCCGAAGACCTCTTTTCGGTCCGCGCCACCGACGCCTCGCGACACCCGACGTGGACCATGGGCCAGAAGGTCACGATCGACAGCGCCACCCTGATGAACAAGGGCCTGGAGGTGATCGAGGCGCACTGGCTCTTCGGGATCGCCTACGAGCGAATCGATGTCGTCGTCCACCCGGAAAGCATCATCCACTCACTGGTCGTCTTCGCCGACGGCAGCCAGATCGCCCAGCTCAGCCACCCCGACATGCGCCTGCCGATCCAGTTCGCCCTGACCTACCCCCACCACATCCCCGGCCCCCAGCGCCACCTCCGGTTAGACGAGGTCGGCACCCTCACCTTCGAGGCCCCGGACCAGACCCGATTTCCCGCCCTCCGCCTGGCACGTGAGGCCGGCCTGGCGGGCTCCACCTACCCCACCGTCCTCAGCGCCGCCGACGAGGTCCTCGTCGCCGCCTTCGTCGAGGGCCGCGTCACCTTCACCGGCATCACCGACGTCATCGAGCGCGTCTTGGCCGCCCACCGCCCTGACGCCGACCTCACGCTGGCGGCCATCCACGACGCCGACGCCTGGGCCCGGGCCGAGACCGCCCGTCAGCTCAGCCGGTAATCGTGGCTCGTGACAACCGGGTGCTCGGTCAGGTGACGTGACGTTCGGCTTGGACCTCACGTCATGCGCTCGATCTCTCCCTCCGGCCACCAGAGGACAGGTTTGCCTGATCGGGCGCACCATGTGACGATTCGTCCGACGCGCCCATGTCGGCGATCTGCCTCATGGTCACCAGACGGCCGCTGCTCACCCGCCGTGCGCGAGCGAAACCATGGTCACCCGGTCGGCACCCGCCGCCAGCAACACGTGCCGGCAGGCACCGATCGTCGCCCCTGTCGTGATCACGTCATCCAGCAACACGACATGGCCGACCACCGCCCCCGTCGCCTCGAACGCCCCGGCGACGTTCCGGTGCCGGTCCTCGGGTGCGAGGCCGACCTGTTGTCCGGTCGCCCGGGTCCGGGCCAAGACATCGAGCATCGATATCCCGAGCGCCTCGCCCGCCACCTCCGCCACCAGGGCGGCCTGGTTGTACCCTCGCCAGGCCAGCCGCTTCGGGTGGAGCGGCACCGGCACGATCGCGTCAAAGGGGCGTATCTCCGAAAGGATCGGCACGAGGAGCTGGCCCAGGTGCTTCTTCCGGGCCCACTCCCCGTGGTACTTGAACCGGATGATCGCCGACCTCAGCCAATCATCGTGCGGGCCGTAAGAGAGCACATCGCCGCTCCCGAATGGTGTCCGGGCACACAGGCACCATTGCCTCCCGCATCCGGCGCACACGGTGTCGCTCTCGGCTGGAAACCGGCTCAGGCACCGTGTACAGACCCAGTAGCCTCGCCGCGAACAGCCCGCGCACCTGGGCGGGAAAACGAAGTTGGCCGCGGCCTCCCCGGCCACGGCTCCACCATGTTTGACCCATTCTTGACACATGGCACGTCCCGGTCGAAACGCACCGGAAGGCGAACCACGACGTCCCGGTCGCGAGAACTTCACGGGTCCGCTCCCCGCTCGATGCCTTCACCCCCGTTGCACCTCGCGACCGCGGTCACCGCCCATCATCACACCTAGCGCCGTGATTCTTCACGCGGGGAAGCGATCACCCGATTCGCGGCTGGCAGTTCGGTAGCGGTTTCTGCGCCTGTGCCGGACACCGCCATCCAGTCGCCATGCCGTCGCCGCCACGGCCCATCGCGACTACTTGAATGCCTCCACGATCTGTGGAACGGCAGGACCGAGAATAATCACGTAGAGCGCGGGGAAGATCAAGAAGACCATTGGGAACAGCATCTTGATCGGCGCCTTGTGTGCCGCCTCTTCCGCCCGCTGTCGCCGGCGCATGCGCATCGCCTCCGATTGGATCCGAAGCACTTGGGCGATCGCCACACCGAGCTGGTCGGCCTGGATCACCGAGCTGACGAAGACAGAGAGATCATCGA
Organism: Thermomicrobiales bacterium; assembly: GCA_037721765.1. Taxonomy (GTDB): domain Bacteria; phylum Chloroflexota; class Chloroflexia; order Thermomicrobiales; family UBA6265; genus JACCVE01. The sequence goes on along the minus strand of JBBJOE010000107.1, from coordinate 2,095 downwards.
TGCCGCAACGGTCCGCCATCTCCCGCAGCGCCTCACGCTTGCTCTTGCCGATCCGCATTTCGGAAAGCATCCGTGCGAACTCCCGGGTCAGGGCGTTGTCCCACTTCTCCGCGACTCGAAGCAGGGCGGGGTCGAACCCGAGCCCGGACTCGACGCTGATGGTCAGGAGGTCGATGGCGTCGGGGAGCGCCCGGACGATCTCCTTCTTGCGGGCCTTGCCCTTCCGGCTCAGCCAGATACCCGGCAACATGAAACCGAACCCACCTAGCGAGGCCGAAATCAAAATCGTGGTGCCGCCGCCTCCCGACAGGCTCAGCAACAGGAAGGTCCCGACGCCAAGGCTGATCAGAAGCAAGAAACGCAGGCCGTTGAACTCGATCGCTCCCAATCCGCTCGGGTTCCCAGCTTCGGTGAGCCGTTGCTTCACCTTGTCCAGGTTACTGGCGGGTGTCAGCCTCCCGAGTCGCAATGCCGCTTTTTGGATCGCGGGCTTGATGACCCGGGTCGAGAACGACTCTGCCAGTTCCCGATCCTCGAGTGTATCGACCCGGCCCCCGAAGGTCGCCAGGCGCTGCTCGATATCGACCCCGCCAGCGGCACGTTGACGGCTCATCCCTACCAGGATGAACGCGCACGCTCCCAGCACCATCGCGGCACCGTAGTAGATCATCGGATCCATGGACTCACCCTTCATCTGATTCGACGACCGGCCCGTGTGGTGCTCTATATCAGACGCTTGGTCCGCGCGACTACACCTCGATGGCGGTAATCTTCTTCATCACGAAGAATCCGATGACGATCATTATCCCTGCCCCAATCGGCATGCAGACCCAAGGGAAGGCAAACATCCCCATCATGTAGCTCGGGTTCATGAGAAAAATCCCGAGTCCCGTCACGACCGGTAACGCGGAGATCACGTACCCGGAAATCGCTTGCTGGGCGGTCAAGACGGCGATCTCGCCCTTGATCCGGACCCGTTCCCGAATGGTCTGGCCAATGATGGCCAGGATCTGCGCTAGGTTGCCACCCACCTCACGTTGGATGTTGATTGCGGTCACCAACAAGTCGAGGTCACCACTTGGGACGCGACGCAGCAAATTCTGCATCGCCTCCTCGTTCCCGACACCCAGTCCCACCTCGCGCACCACCCGGCCGAACTCCGTCCCGATCGGGTCGGGCGCTTCGCGTGACACCATCTCCAGCGTCTGCAGCAAGCTGTATCCGGCCCGGAGTGAGTTGGCCATCAGGCTGATCGTGTCACCGAGCTGGTCGAGGAACTTCTTCTGCCGCTTCTTTGCCTTCATGGAGAAACTGATCTGCGGTAGCAGGTTCCCGATGAAGGCGACGATGATGCCGACCAACACGGCCAGGACGATGGACCCTCCCGCCAGAAATAGGAATCCCAGCAGGAAACCACCGGCCGCCGCGGCGAGTCGCAACAGTAGATACTCCCCGACGGTCAGCTTGGCATCGGCGCGAGCCAGGAGCGACGCGGCCCGTTCGGCAGCGGTCCCCCCCTTGGTCATCTCCTCCAAGCCGCGGGCGATCCGGTTAGGTCCCCCCGTGTCTCCAGATACGGAGAGCATCTCCTCCCGGGTCGCGAAGCGGCCGATCCGCTCCGACATGTCCTCGGGCGACAGCCCACCGCGGCGGGAGCGCGAGCCGAGGAACAGCAGGGCCGCCGCGAGGACGATGGCGATGAGGGCGATGGGGAGCAGCATGGCGTCCTAGACTCCGGTCGAGTGGCGAGGCGAGACGCGGCAGGCAGCCCGCCCGGCCTGGGCAAAACGGTGGCGGCTCAGAACAGGCGCTCACCGACGCCGAAGACATTGGGCGGCAGGTAGATGTTGTGGGCCTCGAACCGGCTCATGAACTTCGGCCGGATCCCAGTCGGCTTCATCCGCCCCTGGATCTTGCCGTTCTCCATCCCCGTCTGCTCGAAGACGAAAACGTCCTGGAGCACGATGACGTCACCCTCCATCCCCTGCACCTCGGTCACCGCCGTGATCTTCCGCGAGCCGTCCTTCATCCGCTCCTGCTGGACGATCAGGTCCACCGCGGAGGCGATCTGCTCCCGGATGGCCCGCATCGGCAG